>JADGQN010000080.1 GCA_017881765.1 Syntrophobacterales bacterium
GGGTAGTCGTTATATTCATAGAGATAGAGCGTCGCGTCACCTAGTGTCATGCTCCCCAGCAGGCTAAAATCGTCATCGTCCAGTTTCACGATGCTAACCAGGTAACGTACGCCCGCGATGTCGAAAAAACGCTCCGCCTCTTGTATAGAGGGAGCGCTTTTCAGGAAATGGACAAATATGTCATAGCGGCTCAACCTGAGAACTTCGGCGCCCTCGACCGTATAGAGCTCTGATAAAGGCGCGTAAGGCGATGCCATGGCGGCTTCATCTTTCGGAAACCGGTCGTATACGGTGTGTGTCTTTGGAGTCATAAAATATCTATCCATCTTACCCTTCTTAACAATCTCACGCGCAAATTCATGCGGCCGTATATAGAATTCCCACGGGAGGCTGGAATAAAATCCGTAGTTGGCAAGAAATAGATCCAGCCCGAGAATGGTTACCATAAACACCAAGACGAGCCTCTTCCGGGCAACCCGTCGGTAGACAAGCAACAGAATGCAAAACAAGAACGCGAAGAAACAGAACCTGCGAATGTCGTGAATGTTCACGTCTACAAGGTTGTATGCCTCCGGCTTGAAGCCAATGCTGTCGAAGAGCCTTACCACACGTTCCCTGAAGAGTACTGTGTAGGCCCAGACCAAAGCGAAAAAAAAGCCAAGATAGAAAAAGAGATGGATGGCCCCGTGGACGCGCTTGTTTTGTTCCGCGACTCCCTGGCGGAACTTGTCAAGGCCGAGCCCTGACGTAACAGAGATGATGAAAAAGAACAGGAAGAGAAACTTGACCGGGTACCGCACACTGCTGAACGGCGGAATCCTGTAAAGCACTTTGTAGACAGGGGTATTACCACCCAATGCAAAGATAAGGGATATGACCATCAGAAGCGCGAAGAGCCAGCGCCTTCGGCCGGCAGTCACAAAGTAGAAAGTCGAAAGGCAAAAAGGCACGATGCCGAGATAGATCGTCTTGAGCCATGACTGGTTCTGCCAGTATTTCTGGTCGTTCATCATATTTCCAAACGGATCAGGTACGAAAAATTGAATGAAGTCCCGCCAAGCCATGGACCAAACGCTCGACTCGAAGTATGTAAGTCCGCCCTGGCGTATGCTTTGAGCCTTCAGCTCGTAAAAGGGGAGTAGCTGCACAGCAGAGAGCAACAGAAAAAGTGAGACAATGATTAAGAAGGAGCGCATGCGGTTATAAGAGCTTACGGGCTGATCAATAAATGAATGGAGGAAAAGGGTGACAATGAATAGCGCCAGCACGCTCATCATGAGAATCTCGGGGGCGCCTGAGAGAAATTGCATGAGAAGAAAAAGGGAAACAAATACGGCATCACGAATCCGCCCCGTTTCAAAATGTTTGAGAAAGAAAAGAAGGATGAACGGAAACCAGCTAACGGCAAACAGGTGCGGGAGCAAGTTATGAACCGATAACAGATAGCCGGACAGCATGAATATCATAGCCCCGACAAAGGCCCCTTCCTCGGAGGATTTCATGTGGGCCAGAAACAGATAGACCGCGATGCCCGCCAGCAGAAAGTGAAGGATGATCAGCCAGTTCCAGACAATAGGGAAAGGGAGAAACAGGTAGAAGACGTGAGGGGGATAGAGCACGCCGGGCTGCAGTGCCGCGAGGAGCGGTATACCGCAATACTGGTAGGGATTCCAGAATGGAAAGGTCCCGTGCTTCAAGAGGTCTACCCATAGGATCTTGGGCGGGATAAAAAAGGCAGATAGATCTCTCTCGATGAAAATGGATCGACCCGACAGGACACGGTCAAAATAAAGGAGCGCGAGGATGAACAAGATAAGGAAATAGAAGACCCTCTTGAAGGATTCTTTCTCAAATAGCTTCATTATACCCGCGACACCTCAGTGTGAAGGTCTTACACCGTGAATTTTTCAGGTTGCAAGAACCAAGCCCTTTACACAATACACCTTCACATACCCTCTTTTCAAGCCGGGGTTCAGGTGCCCGGACTCACCAGCGCAGAGGAGCTGAAAGGGCGACGTCGTCCGGCTTGTAAGGCGGATTCCGGAAACATCGGCGGAAACGCAAACAGGAAACTCCGTCGACTTAGGGCAGCAACCTGCCAAAAGGCGTGCGGAGCCTCATGAGCTGACAAGGCCCGATGGCAGGCCCTTGAGATGGATGATCACAAGATAGGTATTGATGGTCTGCGCCAAGCAACGAGGATGGCGCCCTGTGCGCAAAAATGCCGACGGAAAGGGATGCCTCCTGAGACCTCCCTTTCCGCCCATGGCTTGGGCGGATACGCCCGCGCCCGTTACCACATAGTATAAAGACCGGTCGCAGCCGCACCTCTGGCGCTATCCAAAAAGATTTGAACATACGTGTACGGAGGGGTAGCACCGGTTGCTGCTACCCCTCCGTTTGGGGCCATCGTGAAGATGAAGGAGTCGGCGCCATAATAGAGAGTCATCGTTTGATTGTTTACCACAGAGGTCATATTGCCCCCTTTCATCTCCATGTTGGCGGCAATCTCCGGAAAGCTGTAAAGGTTATTGTTGTTGGCAATAACCCTGTTCCCCCAGAGGATGCTGTTTGCGCCCCTCATGCTTCCCAGAACGCCTTTCACCGTCGCGTTGACCGCATCTTGCCTCATATCGAGATACTTCGGTATCGCAACAGCAGCCAAAATTCCCAGAATGATGATGATGATGATTAATTCAATCAACGTAAAGCCTTTCCTGTCTTTCCTGATGTTCATTCACGTCCCTCCCTTAAAATGGTTTTGTAGTGAACCTCCCTACTTTATTATCGTCAAATGCTGCTGACTACATTAGGGTCTTGCCTTCTTTCACCTCCCTCCAAGCCTCGTGGCGGCTTGCGCTCGCTAACACTTGCTTTGCTGAAAGCAAATTTCGTGCCGTTGTTCCCGATTTCGCGTTTTTCTGGTCTTCCGCTCAACCCCCGCCACTTTTCATCGCATCCATCATCCCCCACCAGGGCAAGAACACGGCAAGTGCAATGAAGAGGACCATCCCTCCGAGGACCCCGATAAGAATCGGCTCGATCCATGATGATAATCGAGCCAATGAATAGTTCACCTCACTATCATAATGCAAGGAGACTTCTCTCAGCATTTCCTCCAAAGAGCCCGTGTCCTCGCCGGTCGCGATCAAGTGGAGTACGAGAGGTGGAAAAATACCGCTGTCTTTCATCGGCTTGGCAATGCCCCTGCCTTTCTCGATCTTCTCACTTATCTCGATGACCTTTTTTGTGATGACCAGATTGCCAACAGTCCGTGCCACAATTTCCAACGCCGTGACAATAGGTACACCGGCGCGTATGAGGTTCTCCTGGACATAGGCGAACCTGCTCAAGCAGATCTTGAGGATAATATCGCCCATAAAGGGAAGCTTGAGCTTCAGACGATCCCTCATCAACTGCCCTTGCTCGGTCCGCGTGTACACATAACCGGCAATACAGATGCCAACCACGCCTCCAAGGATGAAAACACCGTAAGCCTGAGCCAGATCATTGATCACGAGCAGGACGCGCGTGGGAAAGGGAAGCTTCACGGTGGAGCCCTTGAAGAGGAGGGAAAATTTGGGTATGACGAACGTAACGAGCACGCCGAAAGCAATGACGATGGCTCCTACAACCATGGTGGGATACCGCATGGCTGACTTGAACATCTCTTTGGTTTTCATCTGAAATTCGAGAAGCTGCGCAAGCCTCTCCAAAACTTCGTCCAGTACGCCACCGACTTCACCGGCCTTTACCATACTTACATACAGATCGGAAAAGACGTCCGTGTGCCCGGAGAGGGCACCGGAAAAGCTCTCGCCGCGGTCCAGATCCTGCCAGACCTTCTTAATCACCTTCTTGAGTTTCCGATTGTTCGTCTGCTCTTCGAGCGCCTTCAGCCCCGAAATGAGCGGGACACCCGCCTTTATGACCGTGCGGAGTTGACGCGTGAAGAAGATAATGTCATCCAGTTTGACCTTGTCCAGCTTCGTCAGGAAATCATCGATGGAGAACAGGCCCGCGCCCCTCTTTTCCGAAACTGCGACCGGAAAAAGACCCATGCTGTCAAGGTGGGCCGACACAGCGCGCTGACTGTCAGCATCCATGGTGCCGGCGATCAAAGAACCTCTTTCATCTCGAGCTTTGTATGAAAATATGGCCATCGTATTATTCCAGCTGCGTGGTGTTCAGGGCCTCTTCCAGCGTAGTCACACCCAGAAGCGCCTTCTTGATCGCGTCCTCACGCATCTCTCTCATACCCATCTCCATGGCTTTCTTTTTTATAACTTCAGTCGATACTTTGTCTACCACCAGTTCTCGCACTTCATCCTCCATGACGAGCAGTTCGAACACGCCCGTCCGTCCCTTGAACCCCGTATTCCGGCAAACGGGGCAGCCTCTGCCCCTGTAAAGCGGAACGCTTTCGTGTACGTCTATGCTCTCAAGCACCGCCGGCGGCGGCATGTATGCTTCCTTGCAATCTTCACAGATTTTCCGCAGCAAGCGCTGTCCCATGATGCACGAGACGGAGGATGCCACAAGGAACGGCTCGATACCCATCTCAACGAGACGCGTTAGCGCACCGCCCGCGTCATTCGTATGGAACGTGGAGAGAACAATGTGGCCCGTAAGGGCCGCATGGATTGCTATGGTTGCCGTCTCCTTATCCCTGATCTCGCCGACCATGATGATGTCGGGGTCCTGGCGGAGCATCGACCTCAGGCCCGACTCGAAGGTCAGGCCGGCCTTCACGTTGACCTGCGCCTGCGCCACATAATCGATCGTGTACTCCACCGGGTCTTCTATGGTGATGATATTCTTCTCGATCGAATGGATATGGTTCAGGATCGCGTAAAGCGTTGTCGTCTTACCACTGCCGGTCGGACCGGTGGAAAGCACAAAACCGTACGCTCTCGTGAGCACCCTTTTCAGTCTCTCTTCGTCATCGACCAAAAGACCCAACTTATCGACGCCGAACAAGGCGGCACTCTTATCGAGGAGCCGCATCACCACCTTTTCTCCCCACATGGTAGGATACGTGGAGACCCTGACGCCGACCTCTTTTGTGATATCGAATCTCCCATCCTGCGGGATTCTCGTTTTCGCGATATCCATCCCTGCCATGATCTTCACCCTTGAAACGATGGGGAGAAGCATCTTCTTCTGAGGCGCCTGCATTTCACGGAGCCGCCCATCTATACGCATCCGGATCCTCATGACATCCTCTGAGGGTTCGATATGGATATCACTGGCGTTATCCGAAAGCGCCTGGGCAAGGAGGCTGTTTACAAACTTGATGACAGGTTCATCCTCGGCCAACTCTACGGGAGGCTTCTCATCCTCTTCCTCCTCATCATCACCGGCAAGGGCTTCCCTTTCCTTGATGCTATCAAGGGTCTCCTCAACCAGACTCTTGATCCCGTAGTAGCGCTCCAGCGCCCACTTCATCTCACTTCTGGTCACTATGCAGGGAGCAACCTCCATACGCAGAAACCTCGCCACTTCATCCAGCGCGTAGATGTCGAGCGGATCGACCATGGCAAGGCGCAATACGCTGAAGTTCCGTTCAAAGGGAATTACCATGTGGTTCTTGGCTATGTTCTCCGGAATCAACCTGACCAGTTCCTCTGAAAGGTTCGCGTCGAAGAGATTCACGATGGGAATACCGAGCTGTTTGCTCACGGTCTCCATGATCTCCTTTTCCGAAAGGAGCCCCATCCTGATAAGCACATTCCCGAGCTTCTCTCCATACTTCCGCTGTTCGGCAAGGGCCTTGTGCAGCTCTTCTTCCTTCAGCTTCCTGGCTTCAACCAGTATCTCGCCTAACCGTTTCCTTACTAATGATGCCATGAGTTAAGTCAAACTCCCTTCTTTTGGTTGTCTTATATATTCGACTATGCTTGCAGTCATGAGCGCATCGTCCCACCGTATCAATTTTTGCTGAAGCAACTTGTTCAGCGTCTGCTCCATAGTATGCATGCCATATTCGGTTCCCAGTTCGATCGATGAGTACAGCTGGTAGGTTTTCCCTTCTCTGATCAGATTCCGGACAGCTGCCGTTGTAATCATTACCTCGGTGACCGGTATCCTCCCTTTGGCATCCGCCCTTTTAAGCAGCCTCTGGGTTACCACTGCCTGTAGCGTCGTGGCCAGCTGGGAGCGTATCTGCGTCTGCTGATACGGCGGAAAGACATCTATGATCCTGTCGATGGTCTGGGCCGCGGACGTCGTATGAAGAGTCGAAAAGACGAGATGACCCGTTTCGGCGGCCGTGATGGCAGCCTGCATGGTTTCCTGGTCCCGCATCTCACCAATCAGTATGACGTCCGGGTCCTGCCTCAGCACATGCCTCAGGGCGCTGCTGAAGGAGAGCGTATCGTCACCCACTTCCCTCTGGGAAATAATACTCTTCTTAGGCACATAGACGTACTCAATCGGGTCCTCTATCGTGACCACATGGACCGACCTGAGTTCATTGATGCGGTCGATCATCGCAGCCAGAGTGGTTGACTTCCCGCTCCCTGTCGGTCCTGTCACCAGGACGAGCCCGTTTGGTCTTCTCACGAGGTCTTTGAGCACATCCGGGAGATTCAGGTCCTCCAGTTTTGGTATTGTGGCGAACAGGTGACGGATGGAAAAGGCCATGGAATCCCGCTGGTAATACGCATTTACGCGGAGCCGGGCCCTTCCCTTGATCTCATGCGCGAAATCAAGTTCCTTCTCTTTCAGCAACCGTTCTCTCTTGCTCTCATCCTGAACTATTTCATTGAAGCAGCTTTCGATGTCGCTTTCCGTAAGCGGTTCCTTTACGAGAAAGCTCAGATCTCCGTCGATCCGTATCGTCGGCGGTACACCGCGAATGAGGTGCAAGTCGGAAGCCTTTTTTGCCACGACGATGTCGAGCATCTCTCTCAGAAACATGCACGCCTCATGCGAAACGTATGCTGCTAAAGACAGCTTCCTTGACATCATAGTCAAAGAGCAGCATGAAATACCTGACAACCTTCCCCTGATGCATCCTCGGTATAGGCAGGGTCACCGTGTGCCAGCTTCCATCGGCAATCAATTGAACCGGGCTTTGGGGAATCTCCAGGATCTCCTTTGAACTTCCCGCAATCCTCAACGTGAAGCCATACCGGTCCCGGTCCCCGTTTGTCTTGAGGATCTTGTAAGAAAAACTGAAGAGCGAAGTCAAAAGAAAAGCCGGTTTCTTACCATTGAGGATGGAGTAATCGGCGACGAAATGGAGAGGATCGCTCGCCTGGCCTTCGTCCCTGAACATAAGGCCCAAGGGCGAGTCGATCAGAACACCCGACGCGTCGAAGAAACGGAGGTCCGCACCGCCATATTGGGAACGATAGACCACGTTCTCCTGTTGCAGATCAAGAAAGCCTCCTCCCGTGAAGACCTCTTGAGCCTTCGGCAGTTCCTCTGTCAGCGCATCCAGGAACCGCTTATCCTGCGACGAATACGTAATCACCTGCTGAATGTCTATTAACTCGTTCCGGTAGAGCTCCATCAGCGCCCTGTCCATGGTCACCATGCCCTGCCGGCCCGAGCTTTCAACGATGGTATACATCTCATGGGACTTGTCCGCCCTGATGAGATTCCTGATGGCCGAATTCACCTTCATGACTTCACAGGCAGGGATGAGGCCCTTGCCGTCTTGGCGCGCCAACAGCCTGAGGCATGCGACGCCCTTGAGCACCTGCGCAACCTGGGTCTTTATCTGATTTCTCTGATTATCCGGAAAGAGGTCGTAAATCCTTTCGAGTGTCTGAACAACATTGGATGTATGCATCGAGCAGAGTACCAGATGCCCGGTCTCGGCCATCTCCAGCACAACGCGCAGGGAGTCGGCGTCCCTCACCTCTCCCACCATGATCACGTCCGGGTCTTCCCTGAGAGACCGCCTTAAGGCCTCGCTGAACGACGCCGTATCCCTTCCGACCTCTCTCTGGCTGATAATCGATTGATGGGGTTTGAAGAGAAACTCGATAGGGTCCTCGATAGTGACGATATGGCAGCTTCTCTCCCGGCTGATTATATCTACCAATGCGGCAAGTGTAGTAGACTTCCCACTCCCCGTGGGTCCGGTAACGAGAACAAGCCCGTCCCGCAGCCGAGTAAACTCCTTGACTACCTCAGGAAGGTTGAGGGCTTCGAAGCGTGGGACCTCCGCCGGTATGAGCCTCATAACCAACGCCGTCTGTCCCATGTTGGAGAAGGCGCAGACTCTGAAGCGTCCCACCTTTTCTATGCTGTAACTGTAATCGATCTCTTTCTGTCTGCCGAATCTTTCAACCTGCCAGTTCGAGGCTGTGGCCCTAAAGACTTCCTCTATATCCTCCTCTTCCAGATTATACTCCTCCAGCTTCGACAGTTTGCCCGTGTTCCCAAGCGGGGGGAACCCGGCAAAAAGGAAGACACTTTTGGCACTCTGCTCAATGCCTCGCTCAATGACCTTCTGCAGGTTTATTCTCCTCAAGAAACGCTAACCTCTCTATCACCCTTCTTCGATCGTCCTTTTGCGGCGCTGCCTGCAAGTAATATCTGTAATACCTAACGGCGTCTTCATACTGACCAAGCTCATCCTTGATGAGGGCTGCCGACAGATAAAGTGGTGCTCCTCGAAATCCTCTTTTCAAGGGGGCCTCAATAACCCTGATTGCCTCTTCAAGTCTCCTTTCGGCGCGCAGCAACGCCGCAAGGTTCAAATATGGCTCAGGCCCGTCCGGTGCCACTTCGATGGCTTTCCGGAAGTACTCTTCAGCAATCTTCCTATCCCCTTCCCGCATCGATATGATGCCCAGATTGTTGTATGCCTTTGCATAGTCTTTACGGTACTCAAGGATTCTCCTGAAATAAAAGGTGGCCTCCTTCATATTGCCGTCGCTCATTGCCAGGACGCCCAGATTATTAAGAGCCTCAATGTTGTTAGGCTGGTCAGCGAGCGCTGCCAGATAAAGCCTTTTTGCCTCCTCATGGCTGCCCTGCTCAGCCGCCCGGATGGCATTATTGTAATTGACCATTATGCGGTCATCGGTCACCCTCTTGACGACAACCGTCGACTCCGGGCCCGGTGCAACCGGTGTCGCTTTCGTCTCATCAACCTTCTCCGGCTTCGACACAGGTTTCTGAGGATCGGCCTCAGACCTTTTCCCAGGCTCGCCCTTGGCCAGACGCATTTCCGGCCGCGGAGCCCTCGTCCTGACCTTTTTCTCCGGCCCCGCTTCCGCCGTCACCTCAGCTTTTCGGGCCTCCTGCGTCGGCGCTACGGCGAACTTGGGAAACGCTTCTTTGCCGGGGACTTCCGGAGGCTTTGCGAGAGGCGTCTCCGGGACCACCTTGGGTGGGGCAGGTGGCGGTGGCGGGGTTTCCTTTTGCTGAGCCACCCGGGGAACGCTCGGGGCCTGCATTCTGTACAGGTTCGGCAGAAAAACAACAAGAAGTATCGCACAGACAACCGTGCCCACGATGATATAAAAGACCCACCGGGACCGTCGCGGCGGGCTTTCGTCACTCCCGGCGTTTCGATAGACAGGCCTTTTTCTCTCGTCTTGCGCTTTCTTCAGCGCGTCAAGAATTACACTCATACGGGATCCTTTGCGTAGACAACCTTCGGCGTGAGGAAAATCACCAGTTCGGTCCTATCCACGCTCTTCGACCAGCTCCTGAACGGCCAGCCGATAAGCGGCACACTGCTGATGCCCGGGACTCCGGCAGACTGCTCGTTTTTGCTCTCCGAAATAAGCCCGCCGATGACGACCACATCACCCTCTTTCACCCTCACGGTTGTATCAACCTCGCGCACGTTGAGGACGGGTACGCTGTTGCCGGTTGTCTTGTCAACGCGGTCGATGCCCGTTCGTTGCGTCAGCATCGGGTGTATGTTCATAACAATGTTCCCCTGGTCATCGACATAGGGCACGACGTCAAGTAGTAATCCGATCGTGATATATCGTATCGTCGAGGAGATGGTCGGGATGCCTGATATGCTGATCGTATTGGTCGATTCAAAAACAGCGTCGTCCGTAGCCACCTTTATCACCGCCCTCTGATTGTTCAACGTGGCTATCTTGGGATTGGACAGGAAGTTCAGTTTGCCCTGCGTTTTCAAGAGGTCAAGAAACGTTTGTGTAATATCGAGATGCGAAGCCCCAACGGCGACACGCGTGAATTGGGCGCCCTGTGCCACTGTGGCCAGGGGGTCAATGAACTGCTGCCGGAAATTAATAGTATAATTAGCGAGTTGGGCATTGACAAGGTTCCAGTTCACACCCTCCCGGTTATTCTCCGTCAGCTCCACTTCAACGACCTTGGCCTCTATCATGATCTGTCTCTGAACGGCCCCCTCCATCGACTGGATGAACAATGCCATCTGCCGCAGGTTCTTCGGGTAGTCCGAGACTGATACGAGGGCAGCCTGTTTATTAATCGTAAGCTTACCGTCGGGGGAGAGCAGGTTCCTGAGCGTATCCTGGAATCCTACCCACGGGTCCATGTCCGTCTTGGTAGTCACCGTTACACCCACGACGACAGCCCCTGAACGTTGAGTCCCCGACTGGCCCTGGACTATGCTGTTCCCCAATTTTTGAAATGCCGCATAATTAAGCTGAAAAATCCTTGTTTCCGTTTTCGGCTTGGAGACATAGACCGTATTGTCATCGATTTTGTACGTATAGTTGAGCGGCTCAAGAATATAATCAAGGGCTTTATTCAGGGTCACGTTCTTGAGATCGACCGTGGATACACCCTTCACATCCGGCTCCATGACAACGTTGTAATTGCTCTGTTTCGCGATGCCCCGCAACACATCCTTCAGGTCCGCCTCGCGCAGAGAAAAAGAAAAAAGTTCTTTGGGCCCTTCTATGCCGACCTTTTTTTCCTTCTCCGTCTGGGCAACTACGGGGCTCGGAATATCAACCGGCTTGACAAGCTTCGGCGCCTCCTTGGGCGGCTCGACATGGGCGCACGCAAAGCATAACAAACATGCTACAAGAACAATACCAACCTTGGCCATTGTTTCTCCTCCGTGAGTATACATCTTCCCGTCCCTATCGAGCATCCTGTATCGTTATCACTCGCGTGGATCCGTCCTGGATCAGCGTCACCGTATTTTTTCCGATGTCAACTACGCGCTCCCCGGCAACAGTGTCACCCTTCCCGACCACGTCGTTATCTATTATGGCCACTCTTCCCCTGGAACCTTCCATGATAGCGAACAGCTTTAACGGCACGCGCTGCTTTTCAGCTGCCTTCTTTTCGGTCATCAGAAACGACGGGAGCGTAAACGGATCCCTGTCCCATTTTACCGTCTCCTGGACCGCTTGCACGCGCGCCTCTTTGGCCCGAACGTCGCCTGAAGGCGCCATGATTCTCGGGGGCTCGGAAGGCGGCGCAGCCAGCAACTCCATCTTCTTCTTTCCCCCCGTGAAAAAGAGCGCATAAAACACGATGAGAACCGCCGTGGCAAGGCCTATGAGCACATACTTATTGACCTTCAAGGGCACCTCTCTCTTTCCATGCTTTGAATTCTATCTCGAACTTTCCGGCCAGAAGAGGATATTCCTTCTCATTGTAAGTGATCTGGCCTTTCATGATCTTGCGATAGGCTCTCGATGAACTCACCTGCTCAAGGAATTTGCCCATTTCCATGAATCTGCCCTTTAGCCCCACCTCGAATATGGGATACGTAAGGATGGTCTTAGGTTGCATATCAAGGGTTTTGAACGTGCCGCTGAACTTATCGAGCACGAGCCCGCTCTTGCGCGCTCCCCCGGCCACCTCGTATATAAAATCCGGGAAATTATCGAAGAGCGGTATCTGTCCCCTGTACTCCTTCAGCGACGCCTTGATGCTCTCTTCTTTTCTCTTCATCTCCGTGAGCGCCCGGATATCGGCTTCCACTTTCTGCGTCTGCTGTTTGGCTTCATTAAGCTCGTTCCGCTTATTGTTGACCTCGGCCTTTATGGGCATATAAAAGAAAAAGAACCAGACAACGGCGATTACGACCGGTAGACCGATCCAGATATAGAGGCCTTTAAATCTCATAGGGCACGCTCTTCGCTGTTATCTGGAATTCCATCGCCGGCCTCCCCTTCGACTCCTTCACATCCTTGCTTATGACCGTCACGTTATTCACGACGTTTGATTTTTCGAGATCGATCATGAGCCGCAGGAGCGTTGCCTCCATCGTCTCGGGATCGCCGAATATGAGCCCTTTCAATTGCACGTTGTTCACGATTTCCGGGGCCTTAGCTGCCGCTGGTGCCGCTGGTGCCGCTGGCGTCGCTGGCGCGGCAGGCGCAGCGTCCTGTCTGCTGAAGTCGACTTCCTTCATGTAAACCTCTTTCGGGATGCGAGAGGCCAGGTACTTCAGCAGGATAACGAAGGAGGAGTCTCTCCGTTCTATTTCCGCGACAATAGGACCGAGCTCATTGTAAACAAGCGAAGACCTGATCGGTGCGAGCCGGTCAAGCTGCTCTCTCTTCTGCTGGACCGCGGTCCTTTCCGACTCAACGGATGACCTCAGCCTGTTATAGCCGGTCAGCGTGTTAAGGGTCAGCATTACGAGAACGGAGATGAGCACAAGACCGCCGATCCGTGCGTACTTGGTGTATACTGCCTCCCTCTCCCTGGCTTTGACCTGTTCCGGAAGCAGGTTGACGAGGATATCTTTCTGGACGGCAAGCATGTACGCGGGCAAAAACTGGTCCTCGATCCCGATTTGCGGATCGAGGTGCTGGAGCTCTTCGGCAAGAAAGGCCTTGAGCTTCTCGAGCAGATTGGGGATAAGGGCGCCCCTGCCCGTCAAATAGACTTTCGTGACCGGGCGTGAGGGGTATTTCTGGGCGTACACGTTGAAGGTGCGCTGTACCTCGCCCCCGAGCCGCTCCATGGGCACCGCGAGAATATCGCTCGACGTCTCGTCAAAGCCCTTCTCTTTCGTATAACTCTCTGCTTCCGAATAAGTGAGGCCAAACCCGCTGATCAGCACATCGGTAAAACTTTCCGATGCGGTCATAATTTCCCGCACCAGATGGAGCTTCTTGCCATCGAAAATGTAGATACCCGTCTGCCTGCCGCCGATATCGACGATGGCAACGGAGCCGTCTATCGCCTCCTCCACCACCGGCAGGTAGACGAAGCCGATGTCCGTCAGCAGCACTATGTTCTTGAAGCCCACGTCCTCAAAGAGGCTGATGATCCTGTTCACGTACTCTTTGTGCGCCCCGACAAAGAGCACCTCATCTTTTCTCACGCCGCGCTCGTCGATCTCTCCGAGCATCACATATTCGTGGCGCATATCGTCGAGGGGTATCGATATGATCTTCGACGCGGACCAGTCGAGCACTTCCCGCAGCTCTTCCTTGGGGATCACGGGGACGGTAAAGGTTTTCTTCAGGATCTCCTGGGAGGTAATGCCGATGGCGATTTCGACGTTCGCCCCTTCCCTGTTTTTGATGGAGGAGAGAATGCCTTCCAGGTCCTCCCAGCCTTCCTTGTACGGATACTCGCCGCGCGAGACGACGACACCCTTCCCCTTCTTCCTGTACCGTACATACTTTACGCTGACGGTCCCTATGTCTATGCCGAGTATGTCCATATCAGCTTCTCACCTCGTCCGAACCCGGTCTTCCATTTTCCTCATTATCGCACAAAACGCAGACTTCGTTAATACAAAAGTATTAAGCCTGATCTACTTACAGCAATTCCTGTGCCATTTCTAGGAGCCTGTCGGAGAATTAGGCATTTTGGATTTTTCGTCGACAAAAGTGGGAAACAAAAGCCAATATATGACCCATTTCTGTACACAGGTGGTCC
>JADGQN010000399.1 GCA_017881765.1 Syntrophobacterales bacterium
CCCCTGTTCACCTCAAATGTGTTCGATACGCTGAAAATCCTGGGAGAACAGGGGCTCACCATTCTGCTCGTCTCGCAGGAAGTGGAACTTTCTCTTGCCTTGAGCAACAGGGCCTATGTCCTGGAGAACGGGCAGATCACGCTGGAAGGGAAGAGCAGTGAAATGCTTTGCAGTGATAAGGTAAGGGAATCATACCTGGGCATGTAAGAGGTTTGAATCGGTACAGGAAGCACCGCTGTCTTATTCTTGGCTTAGGCGTGGCCTGGTCGGCGGCTCCTTTCCGGTTGCATAGGCCCTGCCGTCGCGAATTTCGATGTAGTTGACATCCTCGAGCGCGTCAAGCAGCACCTCCACAAAAGGGGGTGTGAGAACCGGGGCTATCTCCTCCCTCTCGAACTGTGTGAACCTGCCGAGTATCTCACTTGTCCGGATGCCGGGCTCAGCCTCTATTCTTTCAAGTATCGCGATGCTGCGCCGGTAGAAGGGCTGGGCATATTCGCTCTCACTCAGATCAACCGGTTCACACTTGAAATGGGCCAGTATCCGGTTGTCGCCGCATAGGAAATGAGATCCCTTTGATTTCCCGGTTCTGGGGTCGTTCCAACAAAAAGGCTCTTCACTTTCTTGGCCCGCCTGGCCCGCATCTTCGTCAGAGCCTTTCACGGGACGGAATCCCACACCGTCATACTGCGCCATGCTCGGGTCCCGCGTATCACGGCCGCGGTATCGGTACATGATATTTTCGGTGTATTTATTACCGAGTAGATAGACACCGTGGATCACAGGCGTCATCGAGGCGAGGAGTCCCGGGCATATCCTTCCGGTAAAATGTACCCCATCATAATAGAACTCATCCCCTATTTTGTAATTGAAGTGGCAGGGGTGCTTCTTCTCGTCCTTTTCGAATGAGATGAGCTTGCATCTCACTTTAAACATGGCGCGTGCCTCCTGAGGCCCGTCACTTCGCTGCAGGAGCACTCCCGGCGCCTTTGAGCAATTTCTTCACCATGTCATACTCACTCATCATCATCTTCTTGTACTCCGGGCCCGACACATAGTCTTCGACGGCGCCAAGCTGCTCCATGGCCTTTACCACCTCAGGAGATTTGATCGCTTTTTCCAGCGGAGAAGCCAGGGCCTTCTTGACGGAGTCGGGCAGTCCGACGGGACCATAAAACGCGAAGAGGACCGAAGAGAGATCGTTCTTATAGCCCAATTGCTTCAGGGTGGGGATATTAGGAAATTCAGGAGTCTTCTTCGAGATCAGAAGGGCGCGGAGTTTGCCGGCCTCAAGTTGAGGATGAATGAGGCTCAATGAGAGCACCGAGATGTCCACGTGTCCTCCCATAAGCGCGGTCATCGCCGGCGACGCCCCCTTGTACGGGATCATGTTAATCGCCGCACCGGTCTCGTGCATAATGACCTCGATGTTGAAATGACCAACCCCTCCAATGCCAGTAGAACTTGCCCGGATCTTCCCGGGGTTCTTCTTCATATAGTCGAGCAGGTCCTGAAAAGTTTTCCACGGAGCGTCAGCATTGACGGCGAGGGTTAACGGGGCGGAGATCGCAAGGCAAAGAGGATCGAGATCGGTCAATGGGTTGTAAGGAACATCATCGGGGTTCATGGCATGAGCGTAGTAAATGTTGGAATTGGCAAATAGCAGGGTATAGCCGTTCTTTTTGCCTTTGGCCACATAATCCGCGCCCACCGCTGATCCACCGCCCGGCTTATTATTGACAATCACAGGAGTCTTCAGGATTTTTGCCAGTTCCGTAGCGATGGCCCTGCCGGCGAGGTCGACCGTATCTCCAGGCGCCATGGGCACAATCAGCTGGATCGGCTGGCTGGGATACGTTTGGGCCTGTACCAGCGGCGTCAGAAAAAGGATTGAAGCAACGGCGGCAACTGTCCCGAGTGATAGAGCGCGTCCTTTCATAGATCCTCCCTCTAAATAATTATCTTTCGAATCCGAATTTTTTGAAACCAAACCAAGCGCAACCCCACGTCACCCTTTCAGTCCGAAGATCCGTTTGAGATTGCCGCTAAAAATCAATTCCTTATTCTTGGCAGGAATGTCCATCGCCTTAATGTTGTCGATGAACCATTTCTTGTCCTTGCCGGTATGGATCTCCATAGGGTAGTCGGTACCAAAGATGATCTGTTCCGGAAGGTAGGCGTTCACAGCCGCCTGCATGGCCGGCATCCAGCCGCAAGCTCCACCTGTATCGAAATAGAGTTTGTCGAAGAGCTTATTGAAGTAAGGTATGGCTCCGGTAGCCTGCAATTCATTCAAGGTTTTCGGCAAGGGTCGGATATCTTCGGGATACTCCAGTTTGAAGCCCAGTTCAGGCGGCGGTTCGAAGAAGGCCATGACCCTCCCCTTCATCATGGGTAATACGCCACCCATATGGGGTAGGATGAATTGAAGGTCAGGCCACTTCTGGAAGACCTTGTAGATGATGCGAAGCGCCGCCCCCGAAATGTCGTAGCCACGGGCGAGAGACCGTCCGATCGTGTAAGCCGATTCAGCCCCTTTAGGCAAAAGAGAGGCGTGCATGACGATCGGCAGTTTCAATCGCGACACCTCGTCGTAGATAGGAGACATCCTCTCATCGTCCAGTGTGATGTCTAAAAAAGATGACAGGATAGCCCACGCCCGCAAGCCCAGCCCTAAGCCGCGGTGCAATTCTTCCAGGGAGGCCTTGGTATCTTCCAGCGGCAAGTGGACGCAGCCGATGAAGCGGTCAGGGTGTTCTTTCACGACCGCGGCAATGCTGTCGTTGATCAGCCGGCACATCTCAATCCCTTTCAAGCTCCATTGGGCCAGGTTGAGTACGGCGATGTCAATGCCGGCTTCATCCATATCCTGCAGTTGCCGGTCTACTTCGTAGAGCTTGTGATAGAACGTGAATTCAAGAGTGGGTTCTTGATGGCGCCAAGTTGGTTTGTTCAATGCGCCGTAACGCTCGAAAAGCACTTTTGGCATGAAATGGCGGTGCACGTCGATGATCACCGGAATACCTCCATAACTGAATTGATGGACTCGACGAAACCATAGATTATGCGTCCCCACCTTGTCAAGACAAAGTTCGACCGTTGGCTTGTTCGGAGAGGAGTATGAAACGAGGCCTCGATCGAAAGGGTTCATCATGGACAGATTGAAGGGAACAGTCTCAGGGCTCAGGTCAATGCCTTCCCCGATCGCGTCTATGGTCTCATCTATCCTGCCCATTTCGAGGAATATCCAGGCTTTTGTGTCTGAGAATAGGGGATTATCAGGGTGGTGCGACAGGCTCACTCCAACAGCAGGAAGGCTTCTATAAGCTGACCCTCATCGGCTTATACGGAAGCCAAAGACATAACTCGCTCGGATCACCTACAGAACTTCAGGAAGTGCCCCCGTCATTAAAAAAGGTGGCAGGTTTGCGCTCACCCTGCATCAGGACATAGTAACAACTGGTGTTGCTGTAAGCCTACTTTTTCATTGACATTGCAAAGAAAGCTCAGGTAGTATGCCAGTTGTACTTCAGTGAAGTACCAAGAGGTGAACATTCTGTGAAACATGTAAAAGACTTACCCTTCACAAGAGATTCATCCTCCTTAAGGGAGCAGGTGTACAACCATCTCAGAACGATGGTGCTTTCCGGGAAGATCGAAGCCGGGAAGAGGCTCGTTGAAACTACACTGGCGACGGAAATGGGGGTGAGTAGAACACCGGTGCGCGAAGCCCTCCACAAGCTGGGCCTCGAAAACCTGGTACGGCCCGTGGCAAGGATGGGCTATATCGTCAACGACCTGTCCGAGTATGACATTGAGGACCTCTTCGCAACCAGGGCTGCAATCGAACAGCTGGCAGCCAGGTGCGCATTGGAAAAGATCACATCCGATGAAGTAGAGAAGATCGAGAAAAATCTCGCGAAAACCGATCAGATCCTGAGATCAGGCCAGAGAAAGAAAATGATCGGCCTGGATACCGAATTCCATGAGATCATCTGCAGGGCGAGCAGGAGCAAACGATTGTACCAGATTGCCCAGATGTTGAGGGAGCATATGCTCAGGTTTCGCCAGTCTTGCCTTCATCTTCCCGAGATCGCCAGGAAAGCGCGGGATGGCCACCACGAGATCTTAATGGCAATCAAACTGAAAGACCCGAAGAAACTGAACCGGGCCATGTCAGCCCACATGGAAAACACAAAGAGGGACATCCTGAATTATTTGCAGAGGCTGAGAGAACAATCTCTCTGACTTTTCCTTAAGCGCCTGCCCGTCAGAAGGGAGCACCATGGGCGGTAACGTTAACCAAGACAAAAAGATTATTGTTGTCGGTCCCGGACGCATGGGCCTTGGAATCGCTCTCGCGTTTGCCCTTGCCCGGCTGCCCGTGAAGATAGTCGATGTAAAGGAGAGGAGCAAGGAAGAGTACGAACGGCTCATCGCGCGGTCGTGCGATGAGCTTAGC
>JADGQN010000400.1 GCA_017881765.1 Syntrophobacterales bacterium
AGCCGATTGATTTGAAATATTCTCCCCTTACTGCGCGGCCAGGCAGCTGGTCAAGCAGTGACCCCACGCAGTCGGATGAGAACAAGAGGTCGACAAAATGCTCTTTCAGCTTCTGCGTTTCGTCTTCGAATCTGATCTCGTGAAAGCCGTTCTCCAGCAGCATAGCCCGATAGGTTTCCTCTGTTTCGGTTCCGGGAGGGCAGACCCGCAGCTTGCTGGCAGAAAGGGTGGCATTCGCCCGTAAATAGAAATCGGCGATGCCGATGCGGCCGCCGCTGCGAAGGACCCGATGGAACTCCCTTGCGACCGTGTATTTACGATTAAGCAACGAAAAACTGCACTCACAGAGAAGAACGTCGAAAGAACCGGCGCGGAACGGAAGTTCTTCCGCGTCTCCTACGACAAAAGAAAGAAGGTGCTCCACGGATGAGGCGTGCGATCTCCGGCGAGAGTCGTCAGCCACCCATGGCGAAAGGTCTACACTGACGACCCGGCAGCCGTAGGCCTGCGCAAGGTGAACGGCAGACTCTCCCCTGCCTGCGGCCGCGTCCAGGACAACGCAAGGCTCCCGGATGCCGACAATATCCGCGAGCCTTGAGGTAATTGGCGTCCCTCCGGGATGCGGCGAGCACTCCCACAGGTCTCCTTCACCGGGATGTGAGGGTTTTTGTCCTGCGTTTCTACCCACGGGCGGTGCTATTTGTCTTCGATCTGCTCTTCGATGTTCCGGAGTTTTTTCCCCAACTCATCGGAGACGAACACTGCACTGCACTTGGGGCAGCGCGGTCCCTTAGTAGGTCTCGACAGTCCGAGATAACTGAACTGTACCGATTGTTCCGTCAACTCTTCCTTACATTTGAAACAGCGCCATCCTTGCCACGATTCGGCCATAACGTACCAACCTTCCTCTAAGTTAATGTGGATTTGTGCCAGTAAGCTGAGTGGACCTCGTAGCCGGAATCTGCCGGCGAGTAGCGGACCCAGTAAACCGCCTCACCGATCTTCTTTGAGGCAACGTACTGACCTGTCTCCTCGTTGTAGAACTTTCCTTTGTCCATCTGCTCTGCCTCTTTGAGGACTTCGCTCACTTCGTCGTCTGTTATCCCTCTTGATTCAAGCAGCTTTGCTACTTCAGCGTTCTTCTTGATCTCCATAGCTTTCCTTTCCGAGCCTATATAGCCCTTTTTCGATCGCTGAGAAAAAAGTTCAATTCCCTAGCTTTTGCGATATACGCTTTGCCGCGTTGGCCGTTTTACTGCCCAAGCTGTCCATTTTGGCCTTCGGGAACGTTCCAAAGAGAAGCAGCACGCCCACGACCTGCTGACCCGGACCGAACACAGGAGCGGCAACAGCATTGATACCTTTTGCAAACTCGCCTGCATCCCGTGCGAAGCCAGATTTCCTGACGGAATCCAGCTCATGCAGAAAGTCCCTCGGGCTCTTCACAGCCGAGAGGATCGCGTCCCGTTCCGCACCGGGTAAGAAAGCCAGGGCAGCCTTGCCGTGAGCCCCCTCGTGGAGGTGGAATGTCTGGCCGATGCCTGGTGTCGCCCAGAAATGTTCCCCCGCTTCATACTTGTTCACAACATAGAGTGATTGGTTCATCGCCAGGCCGAACCAGACCGTCATCTCCGTCTCCTTGGCCAACTCTTCTACGATAGGAGCCGCAGCCGACCGGAAGTCGAGATGGTCCAGTACGGCCCTGGCGAGCGGTATCAGCCGGGCTCCGAGTGTATATGCTTTCGAGTCCGGGTCCCTCGCAACAATATCGTACCTATGGAGCGTCTTGAGGATGGAATGGCCCTTGCTCTTATGCATGCCGACGGCCTTGCAAATGTTGGTCAGGCTCATCTTCACGCCGGCAGCTTCCTGCAAATAAAGAAGTATTTTTATCGCCTGGTCAAGTGCGGGCACCAGGGCTTTGTATTCCGATGCATCTTTCTCTTTTTTAGTCACTGCCATTGTCATTTCCTTCCTTCTTTTCTTCCGGCGAAACTGCTCATATCCTGGGCCACCGGGAAAAGCATCGAGGCGGCATATTCTCTCGTGAAGTCTGCATCCAGGGCAAGCTCGTAGTAGTTAGTGGAGCGGCCTATGTGCTCGGCCTCCTTTCTTTTCGGTCGGGATATTAATGCCATCTTGGCCCCTGTACCCGCGGCATTGCCCGACTCTCTGATCCTGTCCGGCGGCACTTCCGGTAGCATGGCGATAGCGCGAACGTCCGCCTTATCGACGTACTGCCCGAATGCACCCGCAATGGTCATTCCGTCAATCTGGTCCGCGGTGACGCCTTTCCTGCGCATCAGGAGCGTGCAGCCCGTATAGATTGCGGCTTTTGCTTTTTGGACCTCAAGCACGTCCCTTTGGCTTATCGTTATGTCGCGACCGGTTTGCGTTTCGTCTTTCCTGGCAAGGACGAACTCGAAGTAATCGCCTTTAGCTTTTCTTATCCTGTTCGTAGTGCGGGATAGCTCGCCCCTGATCTTACCATTCTTTCCGATGATCCCGCTCTTCAGCAATTCGGCCACCGCGGATGCGATCCCGGAGCCGCAGATGCCCGCCGGCCTTTCTCCACCGATGGTGCGGAACGTCGCTTCAAGTGTCCGCCGGTCTATGGAGACGCTATCGATGGACGCCGAGTCGGCCTTCCTCCCATGCGCGATATGCATGCCTTCGAAGGCCGGGCCGGAGGCGCACGAACAGGCCATGGAGCCGTTCCTGTCGGAAAGTACAATCTCGGTATTTGTGCCTATGTCCATAAGCATATGTATTCCGTCGGCTTCGTGCTGTCCCACGGCGAGGAGCGCCGCGACCGTATCCGCTCCTACAAAACCCGCTATGAGTGGAAGGGTGAAGATCCTGGCTGCCCGATTCACGTGAAGCCTTCTTGGCAGCTCTCCCGCCATGATGGTAACGCTGTTTCTGAACGCGTTTGTGTAGGGGAAGAAGGCAAGGCTCCGGGGAGGCACTCCCAGAAGCAGGTGCATCATGCAGGAATTTCCCACAAAGCATCCCTCATAGATTGAGCGGGGATTACGCCCGGCCATACCGCAGCAGTCCAGCAAGAGCGAATCAACTTCCGCGAGGAGGAGTTTTTGCAGAGCCGGCGTGTTTCCTTCGCGGGCCATCGTAAAGGCTATACGGGACATTACGTCGTCACCGTACAGCGCCTGCGGGTTAGGAGCGGCCGAGGAGGAAAGTTCCTTCCCGCTGTTCAGATCAACGAGGTATACGGCTATTTTTGTTGTTCCGATATCCGCCGCAAAGCCCAGGCATTCACCCGAAGTGTCGCCCGGCTCCACGGCGATGATCGTATTCCCCTCATAGGTGACACACGAAACAATCCCCTTGCCTCGCTCAATAGCACCGGGAAGCGTTTTCAAAGCGCCGTAGTCCATGCGACACTTAACCGAATGTCTTTTTCTGAGCAGATTCAGAAGCATCTCTCCGGACGTACCGGAATCGACAGGTCGAACAACGTACTTTCTCACCGCCGGGTCCGGACTGACGGCCACGGCCTCTCCGGTCGTCTGAAGTTTTGGCTTCATGTAGCCGACAGATCTTGTCCTCACAATAAACGAGGGCACCGGCGGAAGCGATATGGCGCAGGCAAGCCTGTACCCCTTGTCTATCTCGCCGGGCGGCAGAAGCTTCAATTCCGACTCCGTCGGTGGGATGAGATGATCTGATCCCGCCTCGATTTTCACGGCACATTTGCCACACTTCCCGTTTCCCCCGCAGGTGGCGGATTGAGCCATCCCGAGGCCTGCCATAAGTGAGAAAAGGTTAGTTCCAGCAGGCGCGGAAACTGCCTTTCCGGAAGGCTTGTGCACCACGGAAACGAGGGGCTCACTCATTCCTGAGTTCCTCTACGAGTCGATCAAGGACCGCAAGACCTTCTACGGCATCATCGGCCCACGCGTCCGCGCCTATCTTACGCGCAAATTCGGGCGAGGTCGCCCATCCGCCTATGATTGTCTTTATCTTGAGTTTACGCGCCTTCACCTCTTTAACCAGTGCTTCGATACTGAGGAGCGTCGGCGTCAGCAACGTTGAAGCTGCGATGATGTCCGCCTTTTCCTTCTTCGCCGCCCTGATAAAATCGTCTACGGACACGTCCCTCCCGAGATCCGTCACACGAAAACCCCCGGATTCGAAAACGGCGGCGACGAGATTCTTGCCGAGCTCGTGGATGTCTCCTTTAACGGTGCCTATGACCACGGTCCCTTTCGGCTTGCTACCGTTCAAAGACATTTTTATTTTGGGCACGAGAACGTCAAGCGCTGCCTTTATCGTGTCGGCCAGCAGGACCAACTCGGGAAACGATATGTCGCGTGCGTCGATCTCCCGGCACGCCTTCTGAAGGATGGGCAAAAGGATCTTGTTGGTGATATCGAAGGAGGTAATGCCTGATGCAAGTCCTTCGTTAACAAGAACAACTAGTTTTTCCTTA
>JADGQN010000401.1 GCA_017881765.1 Syntrophobacterales bacterium
CAAATCCCTATCCAGTGGAGGAGGCACGGTGCCCTTCACGAGTAGTTTGCTTTCAGCCATCGCCTAGCCCCTTCCCTTGCCGGCCATCTTGGGGGCCATCTTGACTGAAGCGTCCAACGCTGCGTCTATGATATTGAGATAGGAACCGCACCTGCAAAGGTTGCCGTCGATGGCGCGTCGAACGTCATCATAGGTCGGTTGAGGATTTTGCCGTAGAAGGGCTTCAATAGAAAGCAGCATACCCGGTGTGCAGTATCCGCACTGGAGAGCGTCATGCTCGATGAAAGCCTGCTGGAGCGGATGGAGCTCCTTCCCGTCTCCCAGCCCTTCGATGGTCAGGACCTCTTTGCCCTCGGCCTCGACAGCCAGCGTCGTGCAGGAATAAACGGCCATGCCGTCCAGGATTACCGTACAGCTTCCGCATTCGCCGCGGTTGCAGCCGACCTTGGTACCGGTCAGATCCAGATCCTCCCGCAAAAACTCAGCCAGCGTCACCCGGGGGTCAACGTCAGCTTCAAGGCTTTGCCCATTTACGGTAAGCGCGATATGCTTTTTGTTGTCGTGAGAATGTTCCGGTGCATCCATAAGAATGAGATCCCCCTTCGGCGGCAGGATTGATTACAACAATGCATGCGTGCTTTTCCTGAAGGATTCCTCCCATGAAAAAGCTGGCCATTTATCTTACCACACTGCATACAGCAGTCAAGAAAGGGGTCAGGCTATTCTCCGTGATTCATACCAATTTGCATTCAAGCGTATACCTTCGTTGTCGCTACGTCGCTCTCCTCGACGTACTTATAGTACGCCTGCGTCGGCTCCTCGCTGCCGCCTCGGTCTCCATCTTGAATGCAAATTGGTATCAGGCGGCTCGACCGCGGACCCCGGACACTGGGCCAATCGATTGAAGTCCAGTGTCCGGCTTACGATGAGTCAAGATATGGCCCTAACCCTGACCGTAAAAAAAGCCACACGAAGACCGCATCTTAATCCGACCAGCCTTCGTGTGGCGTAAACCTCAGTCGCGCACTACATCAAAAATCTGCGTCAGGACAGACTACTTGTGCTGCCAATACTTCCAGACATCCGCCTGAGCCACGTTTGGCACTTTGTCGATAACGGCATTTACCAGCTTTCCATCCCGTTTTTCCACTTTCATTATGTACATGGTCATGATCCTCTGGTGATACTGATCGAAGGCAAGGGGACCGGCAGGCGTCTCGATCGTGGGCGCTATCTTCATTATCTCTTTAGCTGTTTTTGAAGGATCCTGAACATCGCCCTTCATGGCCGTAATTACCGACCCTACCACGTTTGCGGCGGTATAACCGAACTCCGTGTAACGATTCGGCATGTCATTATATTTTGCGCTGTATGCCTTTACAAATGCACGGTTCTTGGGGGTGTCTATCGTGGCGGAATAATGACCCACTGAGACTATGCCGATAGCGGAATCCCCTATGCTAGGCAGATAAGGATCGTCAGTCAAAACGTTATGCCCATAGAGAGGAATCCGTTTCTTCAAACCAAATTCTTCATATTGTTGGACAAAGCGGACAGCGTCCGTACCCGTGTAAAAGGTGTAGACAAGGTCTGCCCCTTTGGCGTCAATTACGCTCAAGAAGGGAGCAAAATCCATGGTGCCCATCTTGGGATAGACCTCCTTGATGATCTTTCCCCCGGCCTCTTCGAACCCGGCCTTGAAGCCATTCATGGAGTCGTGCCCCGCTGCCCAATCGGCGGATGAAAGGACCACGTTGCGATAAGGGGTGTTCTTATATACCCATTTGCCCATAGTATAGTTAGTCTGATCGCTCGTGTCGCACACCCGGAAGATGTTCTCGCTCGCCTTTTCCGGTGAAGTCAATTCCCGCGTGGTTGCAACAGGATTAACCTGGACGACTTTCGACTTACGGATATAATCATGGATGGCGAGACCCACGGCGCTGCTCAGCGGGCCTATCACAAAATCAACCTTATGCTGCTCGATAAGCCGCCGTACCTTGGTCAAGCCCACGGTAGGGTTCAGCTCGTCATCCTCTTTAATCAGTTGGATAGCTCGCCCCCCTGCCTTCAGGCCAATCTCGTTAAAATAGAACTCGATTCCGTCGCTGGTCAGCTTTCCGGCCAGCGCATTCACCCCGGTGTACGGAAGGAGTATCCCTACCTTAATCGGGGGCTTCTCGGCCGCCAGCGCACCGGACCCCGTGAGAAAGAAAGCAGCGATGAATAGACATAAACCGACCCATAGCCATCTTTTCTTTGCATCCACCATGTTTACGACCTCCTCTCTGACATTTCTTTTGAATTGTCTCTTCTCGAACTATCTTCCCAAATGTAGTTTAAATCTACGAACCTGTCAATGAAAATGTCTTTCCGGTCCATCTGTCCATTTTGTCTATCTGGTCTATTTGGTCCGTAAACCAGAGAGACTAGATAGACCTCATTGACTAGATAGACCGAGTGATCACCGCGCCGTAAAGCCACCGTCTACCACCAGCTCAGCACCCGTCACGAAACTCGACTCATCGGAAGCGAGGTAGAGCACAGCATAAGCAACGTCTTCCGGTTTGCCCAGGCGCCCAACCATGGTCCAATCCTCGCGGAGTTTCTTCGTCTCTTCGTAGCTGCGTCCGGTCCTTTCGGCCTCCGCCCGGAAGAGTCCATCCATCATTGGCGTCAGAATAAAGGCGGGGTGGACAGAGTTGACCCTGATGTTGTAATCGTGACCCGCTTTCGAACACTGAAGGGCAGCCGCTTTGGTAAATAGCCTTACGCCCCCCTTACTGGCGCTATAGGCTGACGAACCACCCCCCATCCCCACCAGGCCCGCTACCGACGATATATTAACGATGGAGCCCCCTCCACTCCTCTTCATCGCTCCTATGGCATGCTTTGTACCGAGGAAGACGCCATCCAGATTGACGGCCATGATCCGGCGCCAATCTTCCAACGTCATCTCTTCAATGGCTTTATTGATCAAGATGCCGGCATTATTCACGAGGACGTCCAGTCTCCCGAATGCGGACAACGTCTGCCTGATAACCTCTGCCCACTCCTGTTCGCTGGTGACGTCATGTCTGACAAAAATCGCTTCGCCGCCCTCGCGCCCTATTTCTTCAACCGCCTTCTTAGCCTCGGCCTCAGCGATGTCGCCCAGCACGACCCGAGCCCCCTCTTTGGCCAGCAGCAGCGCCTGAGATTTACCCAGCGGCCCTGCCGCTCCGGTTACGATGACGACTTTGCCTTTGACACGATCCATCCGATTTATCCTCCTTGTGAATAAAGCAGTTGAGGTGAGGGACAAGCTCCTTGACCTGTTGCTCTTTTAACCTTAACCTTAGCCTGAATTTTAGATGAGCACTATATCGATTTGGATTCAAGATGGAGACCGAGGCGACGCAGCGACAACGAAGGTATACGCTTGAAGGCAAATCGATATTAGACGCCCAGGTAACGCGATCGTATTTCCGGATTCTCCTTCAGCTTTTCCGGTTCAGATTCATACACGATAGCGCCCCTGCTCATTATGTACACGTAATCGGCGATCTTGAGGGCGAAGGCAGAGTCTTGATCTACCAGGAGTAGGGAAAGTTCCTGGGCCTTGATTTCTTTGATGATGCGGTGCACTTCACGAACCAGCAAGGGGGAAAGTCCCTCGGTCGGTTCATCCATAAGGAGCAGATCGGGATTGCCGACCAAGGCGCGGCCGCAGGCCAGCATCTGCTGCTCGCCGCCGCTTAATGTTTTGGCCCGGGAAGAGGCGCGCTCGCGCAACGCCGTAAACGTTGAAAATATTTTATCGACGGACCAGCGCGAACCGGCTCCGGACCGCTCGGCGATCTCCAGGTTTTCTTTAACCGTAAGAGAAGGAAAGGTGCGCCGGCCTTGAGGGACCAGCCCGATCCCCAACCGGACAATGCTGTAAATGTTGAGCTGGGTGATATCCTGCCCCTTGAAAAGGATGCTGCCCTGACGCGGCGGCGTAAATCCTATGATAGAGCGAAGCAACGTGGTCTTGCCGGCTCCGTTCCTGCCCAGTATGGCTACCACCTTGCCCTTCTCGGCGTTTATAGTAACACCCTGAAGCACGTGGGAGTCTCCGTAATAGGTGTGAATATCGCGAACTTCAAGGAGGCTCATTAATCGACACCCATGTAAATTTCCTGCACTTGCGCGTTATTCTTCACATCCTCCGGGGAGCCGAACGCCACGACTGTGCCGTAGTGCAGTACCATTACCTTTTCGGCAATCCCGAAGGTCACATCCATATCGTGATCAATGAGCAGGACGGTAAAGTCTCGAGAAAAGGCGCGTATGATTGAAACAAAGCTTTGAGCCTCATCCGGGGACAAGCCGCACGTGGGCTCATCCAGCAAAAGAAACGACCGATTCTGTGAGAGCGTCAACATGATTTCCAGTTGGCGCTGTTCTCCATACGAGAGGCTGCGCAC
>JADGQN010000402.1 GCA_017881765.1 Syntrophobacterales bacterium
TCATGAGCATCTCCGGCGACTCCACTACCCTGCTCATTTCGAAGAAGAGGTTCTCGTGCTGACGTGTGGTTCTTGAGCAGCTTCTTGGCGTTCCTCTCCAGATTCGTTCGTTTTTACTACTACCGGTGTTCATATAGTCCTCCTTCTTTTTCATTGACCGCGCGCAAAGGCCTGCTCTCTCAGTGTTGCCCAGGAGTCAGCAGGCCTCAGCTATCCTGGTGAATCGGAAACCCACCAGCTATGCCAAGGTATTCGGTTAGAAGAGGATGGGGGGTCCCCGGTATGTGTGACGGAAGATCGGGGATGATTGGCGGAAGGGTTCTCTTTCCTCGTGAAAAAGATATGTCCCAGCCTTATAGAGCGGAGGGAGAACTTGATGTCCGATTAAAGCAGGCAAGCCCGCATCGTCTTGACATGTCTGACTCGAATCGTCAGGGACGGAAACCTCGGCTGCACTCAATGCTGCTGCCGAA
This sequence comes from Syntrophobacterales bacterium, assembly GCA_017881765.1. Lineage (GTDB taxonomy): Bacteria > Desulfobacterota > Syntrophorhabdia > Syntrophorhabdales > WCHB1-27 > JADGQN01. The sequence continues at coordinate 474 of JADGQN010000402.1, forward strand.
AGGGATAAGACCGACAGAAAAACCGCAATGATTTTTATCACGAACGATCCGGACACGACGCTCCTTATCTTTCTTTCGGTTCAAGCAATAGGCGTGCCGAAACATCGATTTCGTAAGTCGTTGAAAACAGAGCGAAGGTGGTGGCCGTCCCTATTAAGAAGGATACCAAAAGTGTCGAAGACAGGACCTATCGACAGACAAAATTGTCGCCTTCATTTCCAGCCGGTATGTCTTGCTGCCAATAATGTGGTAATGGCATGGTATGTATTCAATGTCGCTTTTAATGTTGCGTTCCTGAAAGAAACAGCAGAAACACTTTTCACGAAGAAATGCGCACGCTCTTCAGTTTTATGAGGGACCGGTAGCTTCATCGATATTCTCTATCGGCCTCGCAAAGAAATCTCCACCATCCCATAAACCTTTCCCGTGATGACGCGCTTCGCAGTTTTGCGATCATCTCCTTCACCACGTAGCGGCCAATGGCATCCCTGAAATTGGTGAGAACCCGACCAGCCATGGTCGGATAGGCTGTATCCAAACGAGAATGGCCATCGATTCTCATGGCAAACACATAGTTGTCGAAAAAATGGAACGGGGACCCGGGCTTCCTCAGTTCCTCAAAGGCAGCTGTTTTTCCTTTGGCTGCAATCAGCTCCACTGCTCTTTTCACGATTTCCTGTCCGAAGACCTTTTCGATCTTCAGGTTGTGTGATCCGCTCCCAACCAGGTGGGTTGTGCCGTCAGGTGCCACTACCTTGCGCATGAGCGCCCGTTTATGTTCCCTCTCAGCCCTTCAAGAACCTGTGCCAGCTCCTCGTAGTCCCGTCCCCTTATGATGTGTTTCAGAAATTCGAGGCGAGACGTGATCCTGTCGAGTTCCAGGAGCGAATGAGGATTAAAGAGTATCTCCGAAAGGAGTTGATTGTCCTCGGAGAGAAGATTACGGGCGATATCCACATGGCGTTTAAAGGTAGTTCCCGGGACTGTTTCAGTGCTGACGCAGGCGGCGAAAATCATTGACGAGACGAATGGCATGGTGAGTGAATAGGCCATCATCCTGTCATGTTCCTCGAAGGAATATTCGAAGATGCGCACCCCGAGTCGCAGGAAAAGCCGTCGGAAAAAATCCCGGCCTTCGCTGCATGAATCGGTGATGATGACCGCATTTTCTTCTTTGAGCGATTCCATATCGGCGAATGTAGGACCGAACATCGGGTGAATCGAGGCGAACCTGCACCCGGTCTTTCTGTAGTAGTCAGCGATCTCGCCTTTGACCGAGGCGATGTCGCAGATCATGCAATCGTTTTTGAGAAAGGATGAGGTCTCTTCGAATGCGCCAACAGTCTGCTGAAGGCTCACCGCATTGACAAGCATTTCGGGTTGATAATCTTTGATCTCGCGGTAATGGCTCAGATGAAAGACGTTTTTTAAACCTTCCGACTTTCTTTGATCGGTATCGTAAACCGCGACTTCATTCTCGCCGGCCAGCGCCCTTGCGAGCCACGAACCCATATGCCCCGCACCCAGAACAACAATCTTCATACAGCTCCCCCTTCAGTGAAGCAAATTCCCCCGTGTGCCGTCATTCCGGCGGATAGCGCAGCATCCTGTAAGGACGCCGGAATCCAGAAACCGGACTGGATGCCCCCGGCTTACTACATGCCGGGGCAGGCTTATCAAGTCCGGCATGACGTACAACACCCCACTGCTCGCGGCGGGGCAGTTTATTCACTGGATATTTTCCTGATTTTCCTTGACCCTTGACCCTTGACCCGTGACCCCACTTTCTCTTGGGTAGCACCCCAGCAGTCTGAACATGTCAGCGCGGGTCCTGATGGCATCCAGAACCTGAATCACTCCCTCGTCCCGGTCAGAGCCTTCGAAATCGAGAAAAAACGCGTACCTGCCGGGATCATTCCGCAGCGGTCTGGATTCTATGCGTGTTATGTTGATCTGCCGGTCGGAGAAGAGCTTCAGCATGGCGAAGAGCTCGCCCGCCCGATGCGGGAGCGTGAAGACAAGGGAGCACTTATTCCCATGCTCCGCGAACGTCTCTCGCGACAGCACCACAAACCTTGTAGTATTCGACGGATGATCCTCCACATCTTCCTTCAGGATCTCCAGATTGTAGAGTTCGGCGCAAAGCCTGCTGGCAATGACACCCGTTGCCGCCGGTCTTTGCTCCCGCAGCATGGCTGCGGCGCCGGCCGTGTCGTAAAAAGGTCTCGCTTCGAGTTTGTGCCTTGAGATAAAGTTCCGACACTGGCCGAGAGCCTGGGGGTGGGAATATACAGCCCTGAGATCACGATAGTCCTGTTCGGGTAGCGCGAGAAGGCAGTGATGCACCGGTATTGTGGCTTCGCCGACGATGCAGAGCTTTGTTTCTATAAGGAGGTCATTCACCTCGGTGATCGCTCCCTCCAGAGAGTTTTCCACGGGCACAATGCCGAAATCGAGCTGCCCCGTCTCCACTTCCCTGAACACATCATGGAATGAGACGCAAGGTATAGAAGCAAGGGTCGGAGCCCAGGCATGCGCTGCCATCTCGCTATAAGCCCCGTGTTCTCCCTGAAACCCCATCAAACGCAGTTCTATTTCCTGGATGCGTCTGCTTTCCCCGATGATCGTTGTGTAGAGCCGTTCCGTGAATTCCGGCTCCGTTACGTTGTGGGAGTAACTGCGTACGTGCTCGAATACTTCCTTTTCCCGGGCAGGTTCAACAACGCCGCTTTTCAACCGTCGGACCCGCAACGCACATTCCAGTCTTCGGTTGAGCAGCTTGACGATCTCGTAATCGATGCCATCTATAGACTTGCGTATCTCCTCCAGGTCCATTGCATCACCTCAGTATCTTAGGAATTTTTTGCTCGACCAGCATCAGGTCGGCCATAACGATAGCGGTTGCTGCTTCCACGATGACGGGTACCCTGAGCGCGATGCAGGTGTCGTGGCGGCCGCCAACGATCAACTCTTGCTGCAAGCCGGTCTCGAGGTTTATGGTCTTCTGTGCCCTGGGAATGCTCGACGTGGGCTTGACAGCCACACGTAAAACGATCTCATTGCCGTTGGTGATGCCGCCGTTTATGCCGCCCGCGTGGTTTGTTCGTGTCTTGCCGGTTCGGTCGACTATCTCATCGTTGTATTCACTGCCCCGCATCCTGCCGCAAGCAAAACCAGCACCAAATTCTATGCCCTTGATACCAGGTATCGAAAAGATGAGATGGCTCAGGAGCGCTTCGGCCGAATCGAAAAAGGGCTCTCCCAAGCCCACGGGTAATCCCCTTGCGCTGCATTCCACAATGCCGCCGATAGAGTCGTGCGTGCGGATGGCGGTATCAATCGCGCCTGCGATGGCGGTTGAGCCGCCCACTTCAGTAAGCTGCGCCTTTATACTTACCGGCTGTACCAGTTTTTTTGCTACGACCCCTGCCGCAACAAACGCCGCCGTCAGCCTCCCGGAGAAAGTGCCTCCGCCCCGGTAATCGTTGAGCCCGCCGAACTTTTCAAAGGCAACGAAATCAGCATGGCCGGGCCTCGGTGTCATTCTAATCCTGTCGTAGCCTTCCGAGTCGGTGTCCTTGTTCTCCAGCAGGATGAGGATGGGCGCGCCGGTGGTTCTGGCGTTCAGGAGACCGGACATAATCGAAGGGATGTCCTCTTCTCTCCTTGCTGTTGTGCCTGGTTCTCCGCTCTTTCTGCGTTCGAGATCAACGGCGAAGTCTTCAGGCGAAAGTCCGAGCCCTGCCGGACAGCCGTCAATCAGTATACCCACGCATTTTCCGTGTGATTCGCCCAAGATGCTTATTCTGAAAAGTCTACCAAACGTATTCATACCGACCCGCCTTCATTCATATAACTTCGTTGACTTCGTCGTCATCTCCTCGACGTACAAAATGTACGCCTCCGTCGTCTCCTCCTCCTCGCCTCGTTCTATGCACGAATCCGGGCCGGTATCATTCCGTAGCCCTGATGGC
>JADGQN010000081.1 GCA_017881765.1 Syntrophobacterales bacterium
CCGCACACGCTGTAGTAAAGTATGATGCCCATGCCCACAAGCGGCAATATGAGGTTTGCAATATATCTTCCGTTTTTCATTGAACAAGCCTCCATCGCTACTCCTCGTAAGGCCCTGCAAGATCACGGCCATAGCGAGATCATTGACCTATCGTCTTGCTACCCTTACGATCAATCCTTTCAAATATTCGGTCTCCGGGATGGTAAGCAACACAGGATGGTCCACGCATTGGGTAAGTTCGCGGGTGAGGTAGACATCCGCCTTACCGTAGGCCGCTATTCTCATCACATCCCGGAACCTCTGTCTTTTCATGTGGTGGGAGCAGGAAAAAGTGAAGAGATGAGCCCCATCTGCCAGCCTTCTCAAGGCCTTTTTATGGAGGTCAATGTAACCCCTTTCCCCCTCCTTTATTTTTTTTCTAGACTTTATAAAGCTTGGTGGGTCAAGTATCATAAGGCCGTATTCCCGGTCAGACCCTTTCAAAAACTCAAACACGTCTCCTCTCACGAATTCGCCACCGGAGAGCCTATTTATCCTCATGTTTTCTTGACCAAGTTCAAGGGCCTTAGCAGACGAGTCGACAAAGGTGGCTGAACGCGCCCCGAAATGGAGCGCGTAGAGACCAAAAGCACAGGTGTAAGAAAAGCAGTCAAGGACCGTGGCGCCGGGTGCAAACTCTTTTGTCAAGAGTCTGCTCTCCCTCTGGTCGAAGTAGAAGCCGGTCTTCTGGCCGGTCATCAGATCGACCAGGAAACGCAACGGTCCCACCTGGATGGTCATCCCCTGTTCCACGCTACCCTTGACCAATTCAGTGTATTGTGACAGACCCTCCTCCTGCCTCGAAGGGCTCTCGTTCCGGAGCACCATGATTCTCGGGGAGAGTACGCGTTCTGCCGCTGCGACAACCATCTCCTTCTGTCTTTCCATGCCCCACGTCAACAGTTGTATCGCGAGGGCATCTTCATACTTGTCGATAACGAGGCCGGGAAGGAAATCCGATTCTGCGTTCACAACCCTGAAGCTCCCTTCGAAATGGCCCTCGCGCAGCTTCAAGGCGTTGCCAATCCTTCTCTCGAAGAAACCCTGATCGATCGCGATCCGTTGCCTCGTCAGCAGACGAATCATGATCAGGCTCTTCGGGTTGATATAACCGATGCCGAGGAACCCTCCTTTTTCGCCGTGGACTTCGACAAGCTCACCGGCGGGAAGATCGGCGGACCTCTCCCGTACCTCGTTGCTGAATACCCAGAGGTGCCCGGAAGCTATCGTCTCCTCGCCGGCCTTGTCGACTATAACGCGTTCCATAAGAGAAATATAATGCGGAAAAAGGCAGCGTGAGTCAATACCTAATCCTCCTCAAAAGCAGGCAACAAAAATATTTCCGAAGGATGTAGAAGACGCAGCCCGCGCTTATTGGGACGAAAAAGGCCAAGTGGCCGTGCTGAACTCGACCCCTTGGCCCCTTGAATCCTTGAACCCTATTTTTTTACGCCGTTGCCGGTGCCTCTTCTGCCGGGTGCTTCAGAGCGTACTCTACCGCCTCGTCCACGCGCTCTATGAACTTGAACTTCATATTCTCTTTGACCGTTTCCGGTACGTCTTCCAGGTCCTTCTCGTTCATCTTCGGAAGCATAACGCTCTTGATCCCCGCCCTTTTGGCGGCCAGGACCTTTTCCTTTACCCCTCCTATAGGGAGTACAAGGCCGCGCAGCGTGATCTCGCCCGTCATCGCCACGTCGTTTCTCACGGGCTTGTCGGTGAGCAGCGAGACCAGCGCTACCATCATCGTTATGCCCGCGGAAGGGCCATCCTTGGGAATAGCCCCCTGCGGCACGTGTATGTGCAGGTCTTGCTTCTCAAAAAAATCTCCCGGGATGTTGAAGTCCTGCGCCTTGCTCCGTATGTAGCTCAGAGCAGCCTGCGCCGATTCCTTCATCACGTCACCGAGCTGGCCTGTGAGAGAAAGGTTGCCTTTGCCTTGCATCTTGGTCGCCTCAACGAAAATTATATCTCCACCTGTTGACGTCCAGGCAAGCCCTGTGGCAACCCCCGAGTACTTCGTCCGCTCCGCGATCTCCGAGTAAAACTTGATGTGGCCGAGGAACCTGTGAACGTCATCCACGGCTACACACGTTTTTTCTGTCTTTCCCTCGGCAACGTCGCGCGCCACGGACCGGCAGATGGCAGCGATCTCCCGCTCCATGTTTCTGACACCCGCCTCCTTGGTGTATGAGTGAACAACCAGTCTCAATGCCTCATCGTCGAAGGCAAGCAGATCAGCATTCAGCCCGTGCTCATTCAGCTCCTTGGGTATGATAAACTGCCGCGCGATCATCACCTTTTCTTCTTCGGTGTAACCGGGTAGTTCCAGAACCTCCATTCTATCCCTCAGCGCAGGAGGGACAGGGTCGAGGAGGTTGGCCGTCGCTATGAACATCACCTTGGAAAGATCAAACGGCACCTCAAGGTAATGGTCGCTGAAAGAAAAGTTTTGCTCGGGGTCCAGGACCTCAAGCAAGGCGCTGGAAGGGTCGCCTCTGAAATCCATACCTATCTTGTCCACCTCATCGAGCATGAACACGGGGTTGTTCGAGCCTGCTTTCTTGATCCCCTGCACCACCCTTCCCGGTAATGCCCCGACGTAAGTTCTCCGGTGACCTCTGATTTCAGCCTCATCCCGTATACCGCCGAGGGAGATCCTCATGAACTTTCTGCCGAGGGCCCTGGCTATTGATTTTCCAAGGGACGTCTTTCCGACCCCCGGTGGTCCCACAAAGCAGAGGATGGGGCCCTTCATGTCCGACTTGAGCTTTCTGACCGCCAGATATTCGAGAATCCGCTTCTTCACCTTTTCCAGGTCGTAGTGGTCCTCATTGAGGATTTTCCTCGCATCCTTTATCACAAGGTTATCTTCGGTGGCGCGCGTCCAGGGAAGGTCCACCAGCCAGTCAATATACGTCCTGGATACCGTGTACTCAGCAGACATCTGGCTCATCTTGGAGAGACGGTCGAGCTCCTTTTCCGTCACCTTTTGTATGTCAGGCGGCATCTTAGCCTCGACCATCTTCTTGCGCAACTCGTCTATTTCCGTATAACGCTCGTCTACCTCACCCAACTCCTTCTGTATTGCCTTGAGCTGTTCCCGGAGATAGTACTCGCGTTGCGTCTTGTCTATGCCTTCCTTGATGTGAGATTGTATCTTGGTGGAGAGTTCCAGAGTCTCGAGCTCTCTATTCAGAAAGATGGTGACCTTCTTGAGCCGTTCCTTGATATCGATCTTCTCAAGAATCTCCTGCCTCTCAGCAGCACTAATATTTACGGTGGATGCAACGAGGTCCGCCAGGTTGCCCGGGCTCTCGATCTTCGCCGCAATCTGCGCCAGTTCCGACGACAGGTAGGGTGCAATCTCCACTGCCTTCTTATAAAGGTTTTTGAGGTTTATATACATCGCATCGATTTCGATGTCTTTCTGGTATTCCTCAAAGACCGGAAGAATGCGTGCCTTGAAATTCGGCTCAGTCTCCGAGAACTCGATCAGCTTGAACCTGCACAAGCCCTGAACCACAATCCGCTGGCTGCCATCAACCATTTTCACCATCTTCATGATGGTAGCAACGCATCCCACGGTGAACAGATCTTCCAGACCCGGCTCTTCGATGTCAGGGTTTTTCTGGGTGATGATCCCGATAAGGCGGTCCTTTGCCATGGCCTCATCAACCAGCCGTATCGATTTTTCCCGTCCGACAACCAGAGGTATGATCAGATCGGGATAAGCTACAGTGCCCCGAAGGGGTAGTATAGGAAGCTCAGCCGGAACAAAAAGCTTTTCCTTCGAGCTCTTGTCATTCTTATAGCCAATTACCATGTATTCCTCCTACTTTTTCACGTCCTCAAACTCCACGTCGACCACATCATCGTTACCACGTGACCCACCGCCTCCTCCAGGCTTTTGCTCCTGTTGCTGCTGTGCCCCCCCGGGCGGGGCTTCGGTTGTCCTCTTATAGAGAAGCTCAGCAAGTCTGTGAGAGGCCTTTGTTATCTCGTCAATAGCGGGTTTGATCCTGCTTATCTCTCCGCTCTTAAGCGCCTCCTTTGCGCTTGAGAGTGCGCTTTCAACCGAGGAGATGTCCTCCGCCCCCAGTTTTTCTTTGCTCTCGTTCAGGGTCTTCTCCGTTCCGTAGACAAGATTATCAAGCTGATTACGGGCCTCGATTTCTTCTTTTTTCTTTCTATCCTCTTCCGCATTAACCTCCGAATCTTTCACCATTTTCTGTATATCTTGCTCGGTGAGTCCCGTGGAGGCCGTAATGGTGATGTTCTGCTCCTTTGCAGTCGCCATATCTTTTGCCGTCACGTGGAGAATGCCATTGGCGTCGATATCAAACGTGACCTCCACCTGCGGCATGCCCCTCGGTGCAGGCGGGAGACCGATAAGATGGAACCGCCCTAGCGTTCTATTGTCTCTCGCAAGCTCTCTCTCCCCCTGGAGCACATGGATCTCCACGCTCGTCTGATTATCCTCAGCGGTCGTAAAGTTCTGGCTCTTCCTCGTGGGGATTGTCGTATTCCTTTCGATAATCTTTGTCATCACGCCGCCCAGGGTCTCTATACCGAGGGAAAGCGGCGTCACGTCGAGAAGCAGAACGTCCTTCACCTCACCGGCGAGCACGCCTGCCTGGACTGCTGCGCCGAGTGCAACAACCTCGTCAGGGTTTACGCCCTTGTGCGGCTCACGGCCAAAGAACTGTTTGACCAGGTCCTGCACCTTCGGGATTCTGGTCGATCCGCCTACGAGTACAACTTCGTGAATGTCGGATGTCTTGAGCTTGGCATCGTCAAGCGCTTTCTTGCATGGCTCCATCGACCTTGCGAAGAGATCGTCAGAGAGCTGCTCCAGCTTCGCCCGCGTGAGCTTCATGTTCAAGTGTCTCGGCCCTGACTGATCAGCCGTGATGAAGGGCAGATTTATTTCTGTCTCCATCGTGGTCGAGAGCTCAATCTTTGCCCTTTCCGCTGTCTCTTTCAACCGCTGCAGGGCCATTTTATCCTTGGAGAGGTCAATCCCCTGGTCTTTCTTGAACTCTGCCACGATCCAGTCCATGACCCTCTCGTCTATATCATCTCCACCCAGGTGCGTGTCGCCGTTCGTAGACTTCACTTCGACAACGTTATCGCCCACCTCCAGTATTGAGATGTCGAACGTGCCCCCGCCGAAATCGTAAACGGCTATTGTTTCATTCTTCTGCTTATCGAGACCATAGGCAAGGGCTGAAGCGGTGGGTTCGTTAATGATGCGCAGCACATTAAGGCCGGCGATCCTTCCTGCGTCTTTCGTTGCCTGTCTCTGGGAATCGTTAAAGTAGGCGGGTACGGTAATGACCGCATCCTCTATGGTCTGACCGAGATATGCTTCAGCCGATTTCTTCAGCTTTTGTAAGATAAAAGCCGAGATCTCCTGAGGTGTGTACTGCTTTCCCCTCGCCTCAACCCTGGCATTGCCGCTGGAATCAGCAACCAGCTTGTAGGGCACCCTCTCGTTCTGCACCTCCGTATATCGCCTTCCCATGAACCTCTTTATGGAAAAGATTGTATTTTCAGGATTAGTGATCGCCTGCCGTTTCGCAACCTGACCGACGAGCACTTCACCCTCTTTTGTAAAAGCAACAACGCTTGGAGTGAGCCTGTTTCCTTCCTCATTGATGATTACCTTCGGCTCGCCCCCCTCCATAATAGCCACGACAGAAAATGTAGTCCCAAGATCTATTCCGATCACCTTTTTAGCCATCGCACAACCCTCCCGGTCAATTTATGTACAAACTCAATATAATCTCGCCCAGGCCGCTTGTCAACATGCTTCGTACGCCAAAAACACCTGCAAATACCTGTTTTAACTACTTTTTCCTAACAGAATCGCGTACTCGAAACCATCGAGGAGCGCCATGAAGGACGCCATGTTGATATTATCAGAAACCGCCGCGACACTCCAGATCTCCGCGCCGTCCGTGAAAATGATGGAGACTTCGACCCTGGCAGCCGTGCCTGACCTGCTGTCGCTTATACGTGAGGCAAAGTCAACCAGTTTCACGTCTCTGATAAAAGGAAATATCGAGCCGAGCGATTTTTTCAGCACATTGGCCAGCGCGTCGACAGGCCCCACCCCCGTGGATGCTTCATGCATTTCGCTGTTGTCGGCCTTTACGATGACGGTCGCTTCAGGCCTCAGACCGTCGTCGATCAACCTGTATGTGCCCTTAACGCTGAAGGGTCTTTCGTAGGTGTCGAGCGCACGCAGGATGTTCAGCTCTTTTGTCGCATCCCTCATGTTGAGCAGTCGTTTCATCGCTCCTTCTCCTCTTCAAGAAGCAGCTTGTAATCGATGCTGTCCACAAGTGCCAGCCAGCTCGCCTCGAGGATGTTCTCCGAGACCCCGAGGGTTTCCCACGTTCTCTTGCCATCGCTCGATTCTATCAGGACGCGCGTAACTGATGCGGTCCCGTCCATACTGGAAAGCACCCTGACCTTGTAGTCGATGAGGGAGACACTTTCCAAGGCAGGATAGAACTTGAGCAGGGCCTTCCGGAGGGCATTGTCCAGCGCATGGACCGGCCCTCTTCCCATGCCGGCCGTGTGCTCCACCTTCTCTCCCACTTTGACGAGGATGGTCGCCTCCGAAACCGACGCATCCTTCTCTTTTTTTTCCACGATTACTCTGAAGCCGATCAGATCAAAATACTTCTTGTGTACGCCCAGCGCCCTCTTCATCAAGAGTTCAAGAGAGCCTTCAGCGCCTTCGAACTGGTACCCCTCATGCTCAAGCTCCTTAACCTTTTTCAGCACCTCTTTGACGACTTTCTTCTCCCTTTCGATGTCAATGCCGAGCTCCCTGGCCTTGTAAAGAATCGTACTCTCGCCGGACAGGTCTGACACGAGCACGCGCTGCCTGTTGCCCACAAGACGAGGCTCAATGTGCTCGTAGGTCTCGGGGTTTTTCCTCACCGCGCTCACATGGATCCCCCCTTTGTGGGCAAAAGCGGCATCCCCAACATACGCCCTGTGCTTGTCCGGGATAAAGTTTGCCATCTCATCCATGAAGAGGCTCAGTTCTCTCAGTTTTTCCAGATGCACGCGATCGGACCCGCCGTAACCCATCTTCAGGATGACGTTGGGAATAATCGAGCAGAGGTTTGCGTTGCCACATCGCTCACCATACCCGTTTATCGTCCCCTGGACCTGCGTGCAGCCCGCCTTGATTGCCATAATGCTGTTTGCCACCGCCGATTCCGTGTCGTTATGAGCGTGAATGCCGAGAGGAAGGCTGACGGCCTTGCGCACGTCTTCAGTCATGCCCGCCACATCAAAGGGCATACTCCCGCCGTTGGTATCGCACAGCACCAGCATATCGGCCCCGGCCGCCTCGGCGGTCTTCAAGACCTTCATAGCGTACTGGCTGTTTTTCCTGTACCCATCGAAGAAATGCTCCGCATCAAAGAAGACAATGCGGTCCCGTTTCTTTAGATGGGCAATGGTCTCATCGATCATCTTCAGATTCGCTTCCATGCTTACCTTCAGCGCATCTCTGACGTGGAGGTCCCAACTCTTGCCCACCACAGCCACATAGCGGGTGTCGGCCTCCAGAACGGCTATCATGCTTTCGTCCTCTTCGGGGCGCGTACCTGACCGTATGGTACTGGAGAAAGCTACGATCTTCGTACGCTTCAAAGGGAGCTTTTTAACTTCCCCGAAATACTTCAGGTCTTTGGGGTTCGAACCAGGCCAACCCCCTTCAATGAAGTCCATGCCGAACTCGTCCAGTTTCTCCGTGATCCTCAGCTTATCGAGAAGAGAGAAAGAAATGTCTTCCGACTGGGCCCCATCACGCAGGGTGGTGTCGTAGAAATCGATCCTCACTGCTCCTCCTGCACATCTTCTTCAGCATCGAGCCCGAAACCGGTGTGAAGCGCGCGCACGGCCAGTTCACCATATTTTTGATCGATAACACAGGAAATCTTGATTTCCGAAGTGCTGATCATCTCGATGTTGATCCCCTCATTGAAAAGCAACGCAAACATCTTGGCCGCTATCCCCGCGTGGGAGCGCATCCCCAGGCCGACGATCGAGACTTTGGCTATGCGCTCATCCACCTCAACGGTCACGGCCCCGACCTCGATAGCAAGCCCCTCCATGATCTTCTGCGCTTTCTTTGCGTCGGCTTTCCCGAGGGTGAACGTGATGTCCGTCTTTCTGTCATGGCTCACGTTCTGCACGATCATGTCTATCACGATGTTTGCATCGGCCAGCGTAGTAAATATTCGCGTGGCGACGCCCGGCCGGTCCGGCACGCCATTAACGGTTACTTTCGCCTCATTCTTGTTATAGGTCACACCAGAAACAACCACCTGTTCCATGTCAGGTACCTCCTCACACACGAGTGTGCCTTTGCCTTCTACGAGCGATGATTTGACGAGAAGGGGAACTTTGTACTTCTTGGCCATCTCGACTGATCTTATCTGCAGGACCTTGGCCCCGAGGCTGGCCATCTCCAGCATCTCGTCGTAAGATATCCTGTCGAGCCGCCGTGCCTTGGCGGTGATGTTGGGATCGGTCGTGTAGACCCCATCAACATCCGTGTAGATCTCGCACACGTCGGCCTTAAGCGCTGCTGCCACCGCCACCGCGGTGGTATCGGAACCCCCCCGGCCGAGCGTGGTGATGTTCCCTGACTCATCCACACCCTGAAAACCCGGGACAACAACGACCCTGCCGCTCGCGAGTTCCGTGCGTATCTTGGTCTCATCTATGTCGGAGATCCGTGCCTTCCCGAAGACAGAGTCTGTAACAATGGGCACCTGGTGGCCCAGGACCGAGACGGCATCATATCCCGTTTCCTTTAAAGTGATTGCGAGAAGGGCTGAGGTCACCTGCTCTCCTGTCGAGATCAACACATCAACCTCGCGTTCGTCCGGAAACTTTCCAATCGCGTGCGCCAAACCCAACAGCCTGTCGGTTTCGCCGGACATCGCGGAGACTACGATCACCAAGCCGTCGCCCCGCTTCTTATATTCAATCACCCGTCTTGCGACGTTCGTGATTCTCTCAATCGTTGCAACCGATGTCCCGCCATACTTCTGCACGACCAGCATCATCGACCTCCAAAATGATCCTTCTTTCCTCTTCACCCACGACAGCAATACTTACCTTTATCATATCGTCCCACCATGAGGACTTCTCAGCCCATTCCACAGCCACAACCCCCTCGTCGAGATACTCCTCTATGCCCAGTTCTTCCGCATCGACGTCCTCCAGGCGGTAGAGATCGATGTGGCAGAGGCTGCACCTGCCTCCGTACGTGTTCAGTAGCGTATACGAAGGCGAAACCACATACTCCCAGTCAGGCACGCCGAGCCCCTTGGCCAGCCCCTTGACGAACTGGGTTTTGCCGGCTCCCAGCTCCCCATGTAGAAGAAACACGTCACCAACTCTTGAACATCTCCCGATGCGTTCCCCGATATCCAAAGTATCAGAGGGACTCTTTGATATAAACTCTATCCGTTCCACTCTTGATTTCCCGCAGTGCTTCCCCGAGTCCGCTCAGCAGGTCTCCCGCGATAAGGTCCATGTCGCTCTTCTTCGCGACCCAACTGTCGGCGATATAGCCGTGAATGTAGACGCCCAGAAGAGAGGCCTCAAGGAGCGTGTAGCCCTGCGAAACAAGGCCGCCTATGAAGCCCGTCAGTATATCGCCGCTTCCGCCCTTGGCGAGAGACGCATTTCCTGTTGGATTGATAAAGAGAGAACCCTCGGGACTAAAGGTGGCCGTTCCGGCTCCTTTTAGCACGAGATTGATGTTATGGGTCTCAACAAACCTGCGGCCGATTTCCAACCGATCGGCGTTAATCTGTGCAGGACTCACCCCGCACAAGCGCCCCAATTCACCAGGGTGAGGCGTGAAAACGGCCTTTCCTTCTCTTTTTCCGATAAGGTCTTCATGTCCCTGAAAACTGGTGATGCCGTCCGCATCGACAACAAAGGGCTTATCCAGCTCGACGTAAAGTTTCCGCACCAGTGCCATGGTCTCTTCCGCGGTCGAAAGGCCCGGACCGATGACAATCACGTCTTTGTCACGGGCAAAAGCTGCGATCTCATCGAATGCGTCCCCGATCAAGTGCCCTTTTCCGTGATCCTCCACAGGATAGGTCATCACCTCGGTCAATTTGACCTCCATGATATCGTTGAGGCTCCGCGGAATGACGAGAGTCACAAGGCCAGCGCCAATCTTAAGGGCAGCATTGGAGGCCATGGCCGCTGCCCCTGTTTTGCCTGTGGAGCCCGAAATAACGAGCGCGTGACCGAAGCTTCCTTTGTGCGCCCACGGGCTGCGCGTTTTAAGAAAGCTTCTCACCGTGTCCCCGTCGACAACCTCTCCGTCCATGCCAATCTCTTTTTCAGCGAAGGCGGGAAGCGAAATGTCGATAACGGTGAGTTCGCCCACATAGGCTGCCCCCGGATAAAGGACCTGGCCTGTCTTGGCATATCCATACGTGTAGGTGCTGGCCGCCTTCACCGCTACCCCGAGCGGCACGCCGCGCAATGCGTCCAGACCAGACGGGATATCCACCGCGACAATCGGCTTGCCCGACCCATTCATCTCCTCAATGACGGCCTTCTCGAGCCCTTGAACCTCCTTTGAAAGGCCGGTTCCAAAGATGGCGTCAATGACAAGGTCAGCCTCTTTCAACCCTTGTCTCACGTCATCAGGCTTTTTCACCGCAACGATTTGCCCGCCCAGCGTACGGTAGAGTTCCATGTTCAGGGCTGCATCCCCTTTCAGTTCACCCGGTTCGCACATGAGAAAGAGAGTCGTTTCGAAGCCATCTCTCGCAGCATATCTCGCTATCACAAACCCGTCTCCACCGTTATTTCCCCTGCCGCAGCAGATTGCCAGCCTTTTCTTTCCCTTGAGATGCTCTTCCTTGATGAGGCGGTACGTGCTCCTTCCAGCATTTTCCATGAGTACGGCTGAAGGCATGCCCCAGGTATTTATCGCATAGGCATCGTACCTCTTCATTCTCTCGGGCGAAAGAATCTTCACTGGGAACCTCCGCTGATGAGGGTCCAAGGGTTCGAGGGTCCAAGGGTTCGAGTTAGAAAAGAAGGAAATAGGCCTCCGCTCTGCATTTCACTTGACCCCTTGAACCCCTGAACCCCGCTCTTCATATGGTCACTGCTGCCACCGCGTATGCCTTCTCGTGGGATATAGTCACGCCGCCGTACCGCGTCCCACGAAACGAAATATAAGGCTGCCCACTGGTAGCCGCAAGCACCTCTATTTCCCGCCATGGCAGCCTTCTGCCAAACGCCTTCATGAACGCCTCTTTTGCGGCGAACCTGCCGGCAAGCGTCTCAGACGACCTTTTCCTGCGCCGCGCATAGGCAATCTCCCAGTCGGTAAAAATCCGCCTGAGAAAATGCTCCCCGTGCCGCCGCTCCAAGGCCTCTATTCTCGATACGTCGACAATGTCAATGCCGATCACGCTATCTCGCTCCGCTCAATGAAGGGTCATGGGTCAAGGGTCATGGGTTCGAAAAAGACCAATGAACAGACCCTGGTGCTTCACCGCTTTTTGTTCACCCGTGACCCGTGCCCCTTGACCCATGACCCTTCATTATCAGCTCAATCATATCCCTCACGGCCCTATCGAGCCCTACAAACACGGCCCGCGCTATGATGCTGTGGCCGATCGCAAGCTCCTCAATTTCCGGTATGGCGGCAATATCCACCACGTTGTGGTAGTGGAGACCATGCCCTGCATTCACCCTGAGCCCCAGGTTGCTCGCCAGTTTTGCAGCAAGGATCACCTTTTTCAGTTCCTCGACTCGGGCATCCTCCGTTGGTGCATCGCTATACCTGCCCGTATGGAGCTCGATCATCTCTGCACCCGTCTCTTTTGAAGCCACGATCTGTGCATCTACGGGGTCGATAAACAGGCTTACTCTAATCCCGCTTTCCCTCAGTCGCTCCACAGCCGCAGCAATCCGACCTTTGAAGAGGAGAACGTCAAGACCGCCTTCAGTCGTCAATTCCTGCCTCTTCTCCGGAACAAACGTGGCCATCTCCGGTTTTATCTCCCGCGCTATGGTCACCATTTCGTCCGTGGCCGCCATCTCCAGGTTCAATTTCGTTCGTACCACCTCGCGCAGGAGCTTCACGTCTCTGTCTTTTATGTGACGCCTGTCTTCCCGGAGATGCACAATAATCCCCGATGCGCCGGCCATCTCCGCGATGCCGGCGGCATAGACGGGCTCCGGATAATAAATCCCCCTCGCCTCCCGCAAGGTCGCGACGTGATCGATATTCACCATAAGCTCAGGCATGTCCAACCTCCGACAGGTATTTTCGGGCTACCTCTCCGATCTCGTTCGCGTAATTCTTCACCGCATCGTAGCTCTTGCCCTCCACCATAATCCTGAGAAGCATCTCTGTCCCGGAATACCTGACCACCACTCTGCCCTTATTCTTCAAGGCTTTCTCGACACCCTCGACTGTTTTTCGCAGCTCGGGGAGCTTTTCCAGAGGCTTCTTCTCCATGACCCTGATATTCAGCTCCACCTGCGGGAACTCCTCGAATCCCTTCTTCAGATCGTGCAAGGTCGCACCCTTCTCTATCATGACGTTCAGCACCTTCAGTGCAGTGACAATCCCGTCCCCGGTCGTATTGTGGTCGAGAAAGACGACGTGTCCCGACTTCTCGCCACCGAAGTTGAAGCCTTCCTGGAGCATCCTTTCGAGTACGTATCGATCACCCACATCTGTTCTTACAACCCGAATCCCTTCCCGTTTCAAACAGATGTCAAGCCCCATGTTACTGGCGATCGTTGCCACGACGGTGTTCCTCTTCAGACAGGACTTCTCCTTTAGATATCTGCCACAGATCGCCATCAACGCGTCGCCGTCAACGACCTCGCCCTTCTCATCGATGAAGAGCACTCTATCGCCGTCCCCATCGAAGGCGACGCCGATATGGGCATTTCTGTCCAGCACGAGCTCCTTCAGCACGTTCGGGTAGAGCGTCCCGCAGTCTTTGTTGATGTTCTCTCCGTCAGGCTCGACACCGTGGGCGACCACATGGGCGCCCAGTTCCTCGAAGACCGCGGGCGCGACCTTGTAAGTCGCACCGTGGGCACAGTCCACGACAAGTTTGAGCCCCGTGAGGGAGAGCTCCTGGGGGAAAGTGTTTTTCAGAAAAACTATATATCGTCCGACTGCGTCATCGATCCTGTGTGCTTTGCCTATTTCGGAAGCCACCGGGCGAAGCTCATCGATTGAGCCAGACATGATCATACCTTCGATCTCCGACTCCAGCTCATCCGGCAGCTTGAAGCCTTCACCCGAAAATATTTTTATTCCATTGTCCTGATAAGGATTATGGGAAGCGGAAATCACCACACCCGCGTCCGCCCTCATACTCCGCGTGATGAACGCGATCCCCGGAGTAGGAAGCGGACCCACGAGCCAGACGTCGAGCCCGATGGAACAGACACCGGATGCAATGGCGGTTTCCAGCATGTAGCCGGAGAGCCGCGTATCCTTGCCCACCACGATTCTTCCCCTGCCATGCCTTTCCTTGAAGACATGGGAGACGGCCCTGCCGATTTTGAGCGCCACCTCCGAGGTCATGGGGTATACGTTTGCGACACCCCGAACTCCGTCTGTCCCGAACAGCCGCTTCATGCCTTGTTACCTCCTGAAAAAACCA
>JADGQN010000403.1 GCA_017881765.1 Syntrophobacterales bacterium
AAGGATACGATCCAGATGACCCTGCCAGGTTCCAAAGCGTTGACCTTCAGGAAGACCCAATAGGTTGGGAGTGTGCCCAAAGTCGGAACAACCTTTCCAGAGGTGAAACTCGATTACTGGAGCTTTTCCCAGTTGAGCTTATCATTGGGCAGGGGAACGACGACCACCGGTTTTGAACTGCGATCCAAGACCTCTCGGGAGACGCTGCCCAGAAGTACATTTTTCAGCAGTCCCTTTGCATGAGTTCCAAGGACGAGAATATCGGACCCCTCCTCTTCAGCGATGCCCAAGATCATTTCGGCCGGTTGGCCGACGCTAACAAGGATATTCGACACGAATTCCATACAGGTCCTGTCCTTATCCATAATTTCGCAAAATCGCTCCAGGTGACCTCGGATTACCCCAATCGAGTCAGCAAGCTCCTCCTCTTCCTTTTTCTCCTTCACCCAATCGCCTAGTGCGCCAGAAGCGGGCTCAACTACGTGGAGAACCGTAACCTTGGCACCGCATTGTCGGGCAATCTGAACGGCGTAGCCGAAGGCGTAAAGAGAGTTCTTGCTCAGGTCGGTCGCATAAAGGATCCTGACTATCTCGGCAATCATCGCATTAAACGGGGCCCCGCAACGTCCGGGGTAGAATCAAGGGACACTTAGCTGCTGTTTGTGCGAATGCAGGAGCCCCAAAGAAACCTACTGCCACTACCACCAAGGCTGCAAGGAACGCTGTTTTCTTCACGTTTCCCTCCCTCTTTAATGGCTTTATAAAACTATTATAGTCAGTCCTTATTGGCTTTTCAACCCAAACAACGTGGGAAGATACGGCAAATATTTGAAAATTATCCCTTGAGTATTCCGACAAAACACTCCGTGTTTTGTTCGATTTCCAATCCACCAAGCCGTCCATCCGATTGCCATCCATGCCGATTCGTGTTGACCTGCATGCCATCGCTTTCCCGTAACGTATAATCCTCTTGGCTGTTTGTCCTCCCACACTGCACCTTTGCAAAGGATAATCGACACTTTCTGTTGACACCTGTGTCGAAGACGGATAGTCTGTTATTGGCAAAGGGATGCATAAACCTTCTCCGTAGCGGCATCTACTCTGTCTTTTTGTGGAGTTTTCGGGGAGAGACTCTATGTCCCCACAGGAAGTTAAGCGTAAGCTCACCGCCATTCTCAGCGCAGACGTCAAAGGCTATAGCCGCCTCATGGGCAAAGATGAGGCGGGAACCATCCAGACCCTCACCACCTACAAAGAGGTGATGGCTAACCTCATACAGCGTCATCATGGCCGGGTGGTGGATGCCCCGGGTGATAACGTGCTGGCTGAGTTTGCCAGCGTGTTGGATGCGGTCCAGTCTGCGGTGGAGATCCAGACAGAACTGAAAGAGCGCAATGACAAACTGCCGATCCACCGCTGCATGGAGTTTCGCATCGGGATCAATCTCGGGGATGTGGTTGAGGAGGGAGACAAGATATTCGGAGACGGGGTCAATATTGCAGCCCGGATGGAGGGTTTGGCTGAGGCAGGGGGCATCTGTATCTCCGGCGTTGTCTATGACCAGGTCAAGGGCAAGCTGACCCTACGGTACGATTTTATTGGAAAACAGACCGTAAAAAATGTCGCAAAACCCATGCGGGTCTACCGTGTCCTCGTGGAGCCCCTGACTTCTGCGCAACGCCTTAGTGCATGGAAGCGGCGGGGCCTCGACCATTGGAAACGTATACACCCGGTCTTCAAGGTCCTCATCGCCCTGGTCGCTGCGGCCAATGGCCTCTGGCCACTCTATGCCCACTTCGCCAGCCGACCCGTTGAGGTTGCCTCCAAAGAAAAGATGGCCTTTCCTCTCCCCGATAAACCCTCCATCGCGGTCTTACCCTTCACCAACATGAGCGATGATCCCAAGCAGGAATATCTGGCCGACGGGCTGGCAGAGGAGATCATCAATGCCCTTTCAAAGCTCAGCAACATTTTTGTGATCGCGCGAAACTCGACCTTCACGTACAAGGGTAGGCAAGTGAAGGTCCAGCAGGTCGCCGAGGAGATGGGGGTTCGGTATGTGTTGGAAGGGAGCGTACGTAAAATGGGGGACAAGGTCAGAATTACCGCCCAATTGGTCGACGCCCTAACCGGTAACCACCTTATGTCCGAGCAATACGAACGTAACGTGAAAGACGTATTTGCCGTACAAGACGATGTCACCATGAAGGTACTGACCAGCTTGCGTGTGAATTTGACCGAGGGAGAAAGCGCGCGTACCTTCGCGCGAGGTACGAAAAACCTGGAGGCCTATCTGAAGCTATTGCAGGCATATGAGCAAAGGCTAACCTATAACAAGGAGAGCCAGGCGCGAGCTCGTCAATTGGCTGAAGAGGCCGTTGCCCTGGACCCAGGCTATGCACTGGCATACAGTCACCTTGCCCTGGCACTCGATAATGAGGTGGTCTTAGGAGTCTATGACAACCCTCAGGAAGTCCTGGAACGAGCTTACCGACTCGCGGAAAAGGCTGTTGCCCTCGACGATTCCTCGGCCTGGTCTCATATTGCCCTGGGCATGGTGAGCGTAACGTACAAGAAGGATTGGGACAAGGCCATCGCCGAGGCCCAGCGCGCCATCGCCCTTGAACCCGGCTCAGCTTATGGCTACGCGCAACTGGCCGCGCACTTAACCTTTGCCGGACGCTATGAGGATGCGATCCCTTACTATAAGAAAGCCTTTCGTCTCAGCCCCCGCCCCCCGCCCATCTGGTCAGTTAATTTGGCGTGGAGTTACATCGCAATGGGCCAATACGAGGAGGCAATCAGGATGGTGAAAAGGCTAGCTGAAAAACAGCCGGATCAGACGGTTGCACACACCCAACTCGCGGTGGCGTACACGTTGAGCGGCAGGGAGGACGACGCAAGGAAGGAAGCGGCAGAGGTCCTCAGGATCGATCCCACTTTCTCCGTGGAGCGTAATTTCAGCAATTATCCCATCAAAGATCAGGCGGTGGTGGGCCACTTCAAAGAGGCCCTGCGCAAGGCGGGGCTGAAGTGAAGAATTGTAATAAAACTTTATTTTAATCTTGCGCCTTTCTATCCGTAATGTGCAATCCTCGTGGTTATTCCTGAATTCCATATTAGCACCCATTAGAGGTGTGAGGTCGAAGAAACTTTACGAGAAAACACAGAAGGGGGCGGTGAGACGCAGTGGATTTGGGACGAATTTAGGAGCGATTTAGGACGAGATTTTTGGTGCTGTGTAAGTTATTGAAATCAAAAGCCGACGCGGGGATTTGAACCCCGGACCTGCTGATTACGAATCAGCTGCTCTACCACTGAGCTACGTCGGCGATCAGGGATTTTTATAGCATAACTGACATGCAAAACGCAATCAGAGTTTCACATTGGAGCATTAGAGGATGGGGGCCGCTACTTGGGGCGTTCTTTTTGCAGCTTTCTCTTTTCTTCGTCTCTGATTTCTCGCCTCAGGAGCTTACCCACTTTCGATTTGGGAAGCATATCCCTGAACTCGATGTAATGGGGTATCTTGTAAGGGGCAAGCCTGTCTCTTGCCCACCGGAGCAGCTCCGTGCTGCCGACGCCTCTTGCATCCTCTTTCAGGACGACGATGGCCTTGATACGCTCACCCACTTTGGGGTCGGGTATGCCCACAACGCAGGCGCCGATCACCGTCGGATGATCCTGGAGCACGGCCTCGATTTCAGAAGCTGAAACGCGGTAGGCTTTGTATTTGATGATATCAGCGGTGCGCTCCACAAACTCCAGTTCGCCGTCCGCACTCATCTTCATAAAGTCGCCCATCCGATAGTATGTTTCACCATTCAACTGGATAAACGAGTATTCTGTCTCATCAGGCTTTCGCCAGTAACTTTTGACGGTGTAGTCTGATGTCACAAGCAGCTCGCCCACCTCACCCTGCGGCACAGGCGCGAGGGATTCGGGCTCGGCGAGCATACACCTGCGAGACCTCAAGGGTTTTCCGACGGTCGTTGGGCCGGGGACCTTATTGAGTGGACTGTATGATATGTGTCCGGCCTCCGTGGAGCCGTAGACCTGATACAAATAAACGCCGTACCGTTCATTCCAGCTTTTATAGACCTCGGCAGGCAATGCATCGCCACCGCAGTAACAGTACTTCAGCGAACTCAGGTTGTACTGTTCCAACCTGTCGTTCTCCAGTATCATCCTGTAAAGCGCGGGAACGCCAAGCATCCAGCGGACCTTGTATCGCTCGATTGCCGAAAGCACCGGATCGACCTCAGGACTGGGCATCAGCACAACCGTGTTACCGAAGTTGAGGCCGAAAGCGATCATGAAACCTTTGGCCATGATGTGGAACAGAGGGTTGATCATGATGATCACGTCATGTCCTTCTGTCACGTGGGGGCCCGCGACGTCCTCCATAATGTCCCGGATGTAGGAGATTTCC
>JADGQN010000404.1 GCA_017881765.1 Syntrophobacterales bacterium
AGGACCGGCGCCGGAATGGTAAGAATTTTCGTGCTCTTCGAAGCATACACGTCGTCTATCTTTCATCCGCTGCCAGTCATCAGGTCCGAGAAGAGTTCATGAGAAGCAGTAGAGTGTCATGAAGAAGAATGAGGGCAGCAAGGAAGAGTCCACGAGGAGCAAAGTCTTCGCGGAATTACCTCAAGAGAAATGGGATGATCTCACTCGCGCCGTAGAACATCGAGTTGTAGCCCCGCGCACGATCATCTGCAGACAAGAGGACCCTGCAGATAGTTTTTACATCATCCGCTCAGGGAAAGTGAGAGTGTACAGGCGGGACAACGATGGACGGGAAACGGAGCTCTCTGTGCTGGGGACCGGGGAAAGTTTCGGAGAGATGGCGTTACTAACGGGCCAGGCAAGATCCGCGAATGTGGAGGCTATCGAAGAAACCCGTTTGACGGTCCTTTCTAAGGAGCAGTTCGAGCGTATTCTGAAGGATTTTCCCCAAATTCCTCTTGCCTTTATGAAACAGATGTCACAAAGGCTTCTGAAGGCTGAAAAGATCATCGACAAGGAGGTACGACGACAGTACCTGGCGCCTCGGGTCTCCTGGTTTGATTTTCTGCTGCTGATCGGCGTGAGTGTTATTCTGGCCCTCATGTTCAACAGGTCCAATCCTAACGGGATACCTCTCTTTTCGAATTTCCCTGACAAGCGGGCCATTTCCGAGATCAGCGCGGCTCGGGCGATGGAACAGGTAAACAAGGGTGGGACCGTCATCGTGGATGCAGGGCCCGAGATCTTTTACGAGACGAAGCATATCCAGGGAGCGGTCAGCATACCTCTCGCTCTGTTTGATATCGTGTACTCAATGGCCTTTGGCGGGGAAGAGAAAGGAAAGAACGTGATCGTGTACGGAGGTACGGTCAGTAAGCTCTATGATTGGGATCTGGCAGAGAAACTCCTTCAGCGGGGCCACAAGGATGTGAAGGTTCTGGAGGGGGGCGTGGCGGCTTGGGAGAAGGCGGGCTATCCAGTGAAAGGGGGGGGAGAAAAGAAGTGATCTGGAAACTTCTGAAGCGGATTGTAGCAAGCCCGTACCTGGCCCTTATCTTGAGGGTGTATGTAGGGTATTTCTTTCTCTACGCGAGTGTGAGCAAGATACCTTATCCGGCGCAGTTTGCGGAAGCGGCGGCGGCCTTTCGACTGATTCCGTACTGGTTCCTGAATATAGGGACTCTGATATTGCCGTGGATCGAGTTCGTGAGCGGGCTGTTCTTGATCATCGGGCTCAGGACGAGGGCGGCGGCAATCTTGATTGGTCTGATGTTGATAATGTTCACCGTGATGGTACTGACCAACATGTATTGGGGGGCATCGATCACCTGCGGATGTTTTGATACGGTGGGCGAGCCCATTGGGTGGAAAAAAGTGAGTGAAGATCTGATGCTCCTCCTTTTCGCGATACAAGTTTACTTTTGCGACAGACTATTCACCCTCGGTAGGGGAGGATTTCGACTAGGCATGAAGGGGGCGGCCACCGCTCCTGCGGGGTCCAGATAGGTCAGCCCATGATGAGAAGATCGAGATTTCAGGCTTGTGGATGGATTATTGGTCTCTCCATATTTGTGACGTTCCTCGTCTCGTGCGAGTCCAGGGACAAATACGTGGGCGTTTATCACTCGGAGGCGAAGGGGTCTGCAAAGCAAGGGAAGATTATCCTCGAGCTGAAAGAAAATGGGGATGGCGTGTGGAGAGTGAGTTCTGATGAGGTAGCGGGCACCTTCGTAGAGGTTCCTTTTGCGTGGTACATCAAGCGAGGGGACTTGCGGGTGAACACCAAGGCAGGGGGAGTGATCGTGGGGAAGATAGACAAGGATACGATCCAGATGACCTTGCCAGGCTCCAAAGCGTTGACCTTCAGGAAAACCCAATAGGTTGGGAGTGTGCCCAAAGTCGGAACAACCTTTCCAGAGCTGAAATTCGATTACTGGAGTTCTTTCCAGTTGAGCTTACTAGTCTCATCGAGCCATTACAAACGGAGGGAAAAGTGAAGAAAACAACGTACCTTGCAGCCTTGGTGGTAGCGGCAGTAAGTTTCTTTGGCGCTCCTGCATTTGCACAAACGAGGGCTATGCTCGATAGTGTTCCGAAGATGACTATTGACGGCTTGAAAGCGCAGCTTGGGAACCCCGATTTCATCATCATAGACGTACGGCTTGCCCATGATTGGGAGGAGAGCAAGACCAAGATCAAGGGCGCGATCCGTGAGGATTTCGAGAAAGCAAGTTCATGGGTAGATAAATACCCAAAGGAAAAGACCATCGTCTTCTATTGCAAGTGAATAAGCGAAGCGACCAGTGCCAGTTCGGCACTGCTGCTCGTGCAGAAAGGATACAAGAAAGTCTATGCCCTAAAAGGCGGATGGAGGGCTTGGGAGTTAGCAAAGTACCCTGTCGAACCCAATGGAAACAAGTAAGTGTCCCTTGATTCGACCCCGGACGTTGCGGGGTCCAGCTCGCTTTGAGCAAACCCTTTGACCCGTGCTGCGTTGACGATGCTCACCCTCTGTCCGGCAGCGTGGAGGAAGGTGGCCAGTGCATCACATAGGCGCTGGAGGCCTCATGCCGCTGAAACCGCGGAACCTCTTTAAGGTTCTCATCCAGGACACGGCAAGTCTTGGCCCCTTCGATAAACCTCTGGTCACCCACAGCCCGGGCCTCGTCACGCCTCGGTATGCATCGAAACTCGCCGCGGCCTAATGCATATTTAGCACCGTCCTGAGCCGAGCGGAAAAGCGGGGTGTGGCAGTTGTCCGGGCCTGGTTGACTTACGTTCATGGGGTAGCTTGTAAGTCAACTTAGCTTGACTTATATGAAATAATCAGGTATAAGTCAGGGAGAGGTGACTTATGAACGATCGAGCCGGAAAGTTTGTTACTCAACCGGCAGGCTACAAAGCGTTTATTCCGAATCCCCTACCCCCGCATCCTCTCCTGGTCTATGATGAAGAGCTTCAAGCTTTACTTTCGCAGGCGGATCGGGCGGTTGCCAGGCTGGACGGCATCACCACAGTCCTTCCGAATCCTGATCTCTTCATAGGAATGTATGTGAAGAAGGAAGCGCTTCTAAGTTCCCAGATAGAAGGCACCCAGGCTTCACTCGAAGGCGTGCTGGAGTTCGAGGCCGATCTGACGCTCCGGGGAGACATGGAAGGCGTTCTGGAAGTCGTCAACTACATCAAGGCTATGAACCACGGTATCCAAAGGCTAAAAGAGTTCCCGATGTCATTGAGGCTCATAACAGAAGTTCATAAGTTACTGATCGAGGGGACTCGCGGCACACATCGGAGCCCTGGAGAATTCAGACGGTCGCAAAACTGGATAGGACCACCGGGGGCGACCCTGAATGAGGCCGCGTTTGTTCCGCCTCCGCCCTCTCTCATCACCCAGAGCATGGGCGCCCTGGAGAAGTTCCTTTATGAGAAAGACACGATCCCTCCCCTCGTCAAGATAGCGCTCATCCATGCTCAATTCGAAACGATACATCCCTTCCTTGATGGGAATGGCAGGATCGGCCGACTTCTTATCGCCTTTTACCTGGTCTGGAAGGAGATTCTTTCCAAGCCCCTTTTATACTTAAGCTATTACCTGAAGAAGTACAGGTCGGATTACTACGGCCTTCTGGAGAAAATCCGAACAGAGGGCGCGTGGGAGGAATGGACCAAATTTTTCCTGAAAGGTGTATACGTGACGTCGGCAGAGGCGGCAGCTACCGCACGCGAGATAATAGGTCTTAAAGAAAAGCTGCACGAGGAGTTATACTCCCGATCCATAGCGAGCATATATGGGGTCAAGCTTATTGACCTGCTCTTCGCAAAACCGGTGATCAACGTCGGCGATGTCATTCAGGGACTGAAAGTTTCTAAAGAGACTGCCAGCGAGCTCGTAAGGAAGTTTGAAGCGGCAGGAATCCTGGCGGAGATCACGGGAAAGAAGAGGTATAGAAAGTACGTCTTTCGCGAGTATGTCGCCATCGTTGGCAGGGGAACGCAAGACGCCCCTTAGGAGCCGCCGGCTACCATCAACCCTTTTTCGACGCCGGCATCATGTATGACCCATCCTCTCCATGTTCCAGACATCGCGCAGGCATCATCGCAAACGTCCACTCGATGATCGCCTTTCAGCTGGTTAACCAGCTCGCCTGTCGGCGCTCTATCTTCTCATGCTCCACATGGGCAGAGAAAGCTCGGCCTGATGGGCAACGAGACCGTGCGCGCAAGGATCGCCGACATAAAGAGAATACCGCACAAGCTCCAGACCCTCCTCGATGGAGCTGGGAGCATCGAAGAGCTTGGCCGCAAACATATGGGCTTCAAAAACTTCCTCTATCTCGGCAGGGGCATCAATTTCCCGATAGCCCTTGAAGGTGCGCTGAAGCTGAAAGAGATT
>JADGQN010000082.1 GCA_017881765.1 Syntrophobacterales bacterium
GTTCCTCAATAGATATCCTCTTCATTTTCTTCCCGCCCGTCATGGACGTGCCCGCTGAAGCCCCGCCCTGCGCATTGCCCTTCGCAGATCCTGCCTGCAGGAGAGCCGGTACTGTCAAGGCAGCGAGGCTGGCCTTACTAAGGAATTCTCTTCTGTCCATTTCATTTTTCTTCTTCACGCTGATACCTCCTCATCTTCAGTTGATGGTTTTCACCTTCGCATGCATCACAGTTTGAACAGCCGCTCCGCGTTGCCGTGATAGATCTTTTCTTTGTCAGTCTCGCTCAATTAATGGGGCTCGCGTCGCCCCCTCCACCGGGAAACCCGTCGGAGCCTCCCCCTCCCGCTCGCCGTGCTCGCTAGACATTCGCGAGTTCCCGTGAAAATCTATTGCAGTTCGTTATAGCTTGAATAGCCGCTCCGCGTTGCCGTGATAGATCATTTCTTTTTCAGTCTCGCTCATGGGAACTCGTTCGATGAGTTCGACCGCTTCCTTGGGGGTCACCCAGGGATAGTCTCCCGCAAAAAGAATGTGATTGGCCCCCAGCTCCCTCAACGCACAGAGGAGAGCCCCGGCCGAGTATTTGCCGCTCGTCGTGATCATGATGTTCTCTCGTATATAATCGGAGGGCAATTTGTTGAGCTTCTTCTTATGGAAGGTCATTTCATACCCTTCGTCAATGCGGACAGTCATGTAGGGAAGCATCTCCCCCATATGCCCGAGAATGAGAGTGGTTTTAGGGAAAGCATCGAACACCCCCGCGCCGATGATGCGCAGAGCGTGTGTCCCGGTCTCCACTCCCCAGCTCCAGGCCGGTCCCATAAATTCAGGGCGTCCGTCATAGATCTTTATCTGGTCCACCAGCGGTTCCGCGGGGTGCAGGTAAATAGGCACTCCCAGCGCCTCGGCACGCTCCCAGATTATCCAGAATTTCTCGTGGTCCAGGTACTCGCCGTTGGTGTGGCCGAGAATCATCGCCCCTTTGAACCCAAGCTGTGTCACCGCCCGTTCAAGTTCATCCGCCGCCGCTTTTGGATCCTGCGTGGGCATCGCGGCGAGGCCGGCAAAACGGCCGGGGTACTTGCGGATGATTCCGGCCTGGTCGTCGTTGATCTTCCGCGCAACAGCTATGGCCCCGGCTGCGTCTGCGAGTCCCTGAACACCCGGAGAGCTGGTCGAGAGCACCTGCATGGTGATGCCCGACTCATCCATCAGAGGCAGACGGGTCTGCTCAAAATCCCTTAGTCGCGGAGGAATAAGAGGCAGGGCTTTCGGATCCATCGACACGGGAAACCCGGTCCTGGCCCTCCATTGCGTCCGTATCTCCTCCATGTCAGGGCTACCCCAGTGTTCTTCAACGCAAATCTTCTTCATACTCTTCACCTCCCGTGGGATGTCTTCACAGTTCCCAAAATTTTCACGCGCTGACAGATCGTGTCAGGTAACGGTAATACCGGCTGCGCCGAAAGATGCCGACAATGCCTTGCGGCGAGGCCAACATGATGCCGATCAGTATGATCCCTTGTATCAAGAGGCTGTAACCTGCGTACCTGGCCAGCAGGAAGTACAAAAAGACAACGACAATGCTGCCGATGAGAGGGCCTTCTTCCGAACGTATGCCTCCTATGACCGTGGCCAGAAGCAGCGTCATCGTCCACCTCACATTAAATGTAGCGGATGGTTCTATGTATCCCTGGTAGAGATAGTAGACACCTCCGGCCAATCCGGTGACAACGGCGCTGATGACGAAGGTGCATAGTTTAAGCTTGAAAACGCTCACTCCGCAACTCGCAGCAGTCCTCTCATTATCATGGATAGCTGCAAGACCCAACCCCAATCTCGATCGCAAGACGCGCCTCATAAGGAATATCGACCCTATGCCGATCACAAAAGCAAGCCAGTACGTCATGTTTGTCGAGACGCCGCCGATCCCCTTGACCATGTAGCCCGCGCCCCCTCCCTGCATTTGGCCTCCCACGGGTCTCCACAAATAAAAAACCATTCTCAATGCTTCGGGCACGACGAGCGTGCCTATAGCAAAGTATATCCCGCTCAATCTGAATACGGGTATGGATATGACCAGGGCAAACAGGGCAGCAACCAAGGCTCCGCCCAGGAGGCCCGCCCACCAGGGAATACCCACCCACGTACCGATTGCCAGCGTATATCCTGCAAGCCCCAGGAATGCCGGCTGGCAGAGTGAGATCAACCCGGAATACCCGGCAAGCAGGTTCCACATGTTTGCCATGGCGAGATAAATGAAGAAAAGAAAAGCATAGAGCAGCCAGCTCTGCGGCATCCCGATGAGGGGGAGAAATGCCAGAAGGAGGACGGCCGCTGCCAACGGAATGATTCGTACGTTCAGTCGTGGCCTGAGTGCCATATGATTCCTAGCGTCCGAATAGGCCCTGAGGCCGTACGGACAATATCACCAATACGATAACGTACACAATGAGCATCTGGCTGGCCGAGCCTAAAAAATGGCCTCCCAGCGTTTGAACGATCCCCAGAATAATGCCTCCGATGAATGTCCCCAACATGCTCCCCAGGCCGCCGATGATAACAGTCCCGAATGCGATGGTGAGGAATGAGACCCCCGAGGTAGGGGTGAACGGGAAGGTCATTCCCAGAAAGACGCCGGCTACGGCGGCCGACATCATCGCGATGGCAAAGGCATACCCATATACCCGTTTGGTATTTATCCCCATCAATTGGGCGGCCTTATTGTCCTGTGAAGCAGCCGTAATAGCCCTTCCCAGATACGTGCGCGTCAGAAACTCCCTGAGGGCGAGCATGATGATGATGCCCGCCATGAAATCGAGCAGATACGTCAGTGGAAATTGTCGCTCGCCGATGCTGAAACTTAAATTGGAATAGGACGTGTTCAATGCCCGCGACAAGGGCGTCCAGAGGATCTGGTTGGCGTTTTGAATCACCAGCGAAATGCCGAAAGCGATTATGAGAGGCGCTTCGGAAGATATCGCGAAGGCGCGGCCCATAAGATATTTCTGGATGGCGAAACCCAGGGCAAACATGAGCGGTATCGATATGAGCAGGCCCACAATAGGGTCGAGGCCCAGCAGGGTCATCAATCCGTAGCCTGCGTAGCTTCCGAGAACGACAAGGTCTCCGTGAGCCAGGTTTATCAGCCGCATAACACCGAAAACCATGGAGAGACCGAGGGCAATGAGGGCATATAATCCACCCAGCAGGATGCCCATGACAAGGGGAGTAATAATGTCGCCGGAGTCCATCAGCCTGTTTCTATGCCTGGGACACCCGCAAGCGGGTACCCGGTCGCCCCCTCCCGCGGCAAAGCCGCAGGAGCCTCCCACACCCGCAAGCGGGTACCCGGCTCGCCGTGCTCGCTAGATATATTCCCTAGGGAATCTATCCCCCGCATACGTCTACTCCGAAGTACGCCTTTTTCACTTGATCTTCCTCGCAGAGCTGCGCCGCATCTCCGCTCAGTGCGACCCGTCCGGTTTCGAGGATATAGGCCCTGTCGGCCTCCTGAAGGGTTCTTCTTACATTCTGTTCCACAAAAAGAATGGTGATGCCCCTTTCCTTGATTCTTTTGAGTGCCCTGAATAGCTCATCGATGACGATTGGAGCGAGACCGAGCGACATTTCATCGATGAGCATCAGCTTCGGGTCGGCCATCAAACCCCTGCCGATCGCGAGCATCTGCTGCTCACCACCGCTCAAGGTTTTCGCAATCTGCTTTCTTCTTTCCTGAAGCTTGGGAAAGTGCTCATACACCTTCTTTATATTTTCTGATTTCTTGGACCGTGCACTCTTGCTGTATGAGCCAATCACCAGGTTATCCTGTACGGACATATCGGGGAAGATACGCCTCCCTTCGGGAACTTGCGTTATGCCAAGCTCCACTATCTGATAGGGATCCAGTTGACCGATATCTCTTCCCCCGAATTCGATGCTGCCCTTTGCAGGATGGAGCAAGCCCGAGACCGTGTCCAGCAGAGTGGTTTTACCGGACGTATTGGCGCCGATCAGGGCGAGCATTTCGCCTTGTCTGATATCTACGGATACATTCCACAGCGCCTGAAATGTGCCGTGGAATACATCTATATTGCTGATCTTCAGTAATACGTCATCGGACATGAGATGCTATGCTCCGAAATAGGCTTCCATCACCTTGCAATCGTTCATCACCACCGCGGGCGGACCCTCGGCGATTTTCATGCCTTTATCGATCACTACAATTTTATCCACCACATTCACCAGCACCTTCATGATGTGCTCGATGATGACAATTGTTATGCCCATGTTGCGTATTTCCCGTAAGGTGGCCAACACCTGTGGAATTTCCACTTCAGTGATGCCCGCAGCGACTTCGTCGAGGAGGATCAGCTCGGGATTGCGTGCCAGTGCCCTTGCCAATTCAAGCTTCTTGAGAGAGAGAATCGGCAGATCTCCCGCGGGCGTGTCCATCTTCTCCGAAAAGTTTACCAAGTCGAATATCTTGCCGTAGTCGATTTCAGTCGTGCTTCTTTTGAGCTGCCGACCGAATACCGCGGATACCATCAGGTTTTCGCGAACCGTCAAGGTCACGAAGGGCTGGGGAATCTGATAGGTCCTGGCCATACCGAGATGGCACGCTCTATGCGGGGGACAGCCGGTGATATCACATCCCTTAAACGTAATACCGCCGGCGTCAGGGGCGTACTCGCCCGCTATGACATTGAGCAATGTAGTCTTGCCGGCTCCGTTGGGACCCATGAGTCCCACAACTTCGCCTTTTCCGACCTCGAAGCTTACATCCCTAAGGGCAACCAGGCCACCGAAGCGTTTGGTTACCCCGTTTACTGAAAGGATTGGTTCATTCATACCTGATTATTGGGCCGCCCCTATGGATAAACCATCGCGATCTGAAACGATGGCTTAGGGTTCAAGGGGCCAAGGGTTCAAGGGTCCAAGTACGACATGTATTCCGACGCCCAAACCCTCCAACCCTGCTCTGATTTCACTTATACGGTTTCGGAAATATAGGTTCCCCCGTAGCAGGCACAAAGTCATGCTTGGAGAAGACAACTTTCAATTCCCATTTTTCCGGCTTGTCAGTCTTGAACCACTGGCCGAACATGAGTGGGCCGCGGCTGAAATGATTCTCGTCAAATTTGACGCGGTTGCGGATCGTTAAGAGGTCGGTCTGGGCGAGGGCAGCGTTCACTTTTTCCGCCTCAAGCGTACCCGCCCTCTGGATGGCGTCAGCCAGGACCTGCACAGAGGTATAGCCCGGGCCGATGCCCGGATTTAAGGGCTGTTTGGTCTCGGTTACCCACTTTTCCGCGAGTGACTTGGGCGTTGTGCCGCCGATGCCGGGCGAATCCTTGAACGACGGATCCCACCATATTTCCGTGCCTATGCCCCAGGGCAGGTCACCGCCCCAGGCCGCAATATCCGTATAGAAAAGCGCGGCCCGACCGATGGAAACCATCTTCGGCTGAAAGCCCAGCGTGGTAGCCTGTTTCCAGAATGCTCCGAAGAAGGGACCCGGACAGTTGCCCCACAGTATTTCCACTTTCGCATCTTTATACTGCTTTATCACGGAGGAGAAGTCGGTCGTCTCGAGGGGCAGAAGCCCGAGGTTCTTGTCCAGGCCCGTGACGTTATAACCGAGCTTCTTTATTGCCGGGCCGAATAAGGTATACCAGCCTCTCCCGTCGGGCTCGTCCGAGCAGATGAGGCCGACCTTCTTGTTGGTCTTTCCACCGTAGAGATCGAGCATCGCTGTCCACGTATCCATGACGGTATAGCCCGGTTTCGCCCGGAAGTCTCCCTGCGGCGCAGGCATCTCTATTGCAAAGAGTCCTGTTGCCCAGGTGTAGGGCCATTTCGTCGGCGTTTCCTGTCTCATGCCCATCCAGGGCTCATAAGGACCGACCGAAGTGACGTAGGGGACCTTGTACCTGTCCGCGGCAGCTGATACGCCTGCGTGCATGGGCGGAGGCTCATCCCCGCTCACGATAAACTGTACCTTTTCCTGGGCGATCAGACTCTCAGCCAAGGACCCTGCCTTGTTCGGGTCGCTCTCGTTATCGACGATGGTCAGTTTGATAGGCATCTTCTTTCCGCCTACGTTTACGCCGCCCTGTTTGTTGATATCATCCACGGCAGCCTTTATCCCGAATACGCCGCCCTGGCCAAAGCCCGCAAACATACCTGTCTGGGCCTCAACAACGCCCACGCGGATTTCAGCAGGTGCCTGTTCTTTGCTGCAGCCGACAACAAAAACGCCAACCATCAAAAGGACCACTGAGACAAGACATAATTTTTTCATTGCCCACCATCCTTTCCGAAAGTTTTTTGTTAATAATTAACCTTGTCCCTGCCTTTCAGGCCGAGTATTGCCCTGGCTTCGTCCGGCGTTGCTATCGGCCTGCCCAGCTCCCTTGCGATTCTCACCACCTTCTCCACAAGTTCCGCGTTGCTTTTTGCAAGAACACCTTTCTCGATAAAAATGTTATCTTCCAATCCTACCCGGGCATGTCCGCCCATCATGATGGAGAGCGCTGCCAGATTGAACTCAGCGGGATAGCCGGCGCCGATCACCGACCACTTGTAATTCTCAGGCCCGATAAGCCTATCAGCAGTCTGCTTCATATAGATAACGTCTTCCAGGGCCGAACCGATTCCTCCAAGCACGCCCGTGACGAACTGCATCCAGATCGGACGTTCCAGCATCTTTTGCCTGACGAGATATCTGATGTTGTAGATGTGGCCCACATCATAAGCCTCCAATTCCGGCTTGGTCCCGTTTTCGCGCATGGCATTGCAGAAGAACTCCATGTCGGCAAAGTTGTTGCTGAAGATATACTGCTTTAAGCCCGACGCGAACTCCTTCTCCCAAGGATACTTGTAATCCTCGTCCTTATAACGGTCAACGATGGGGTGAATCGAGAAATTCATTGAGCCCGTGTTGAACGTCGCCAGTTCCGGCTTCAGATTCGGGACCACCTGGACTCTCTGCGCAGCGGTCATGCCCGTCACGCCGCCCGTAGTCACGCAGACGATTACATTACTCCGGGCCTTTATACCCGCGGCGATTTCCCTGTACACCTCAGGATCTGTCGTCGGTTTGGCGGTTTGCGGATCCCGGGCATGGATGTGCACCGAGGCGGCACCTGCGTTTGCGGCCCTCACGGCATCATCGATGATCTGCTGAGGCGTAAGCGGCAGATG
The DNA here is from genome assembly GCA_017881765.1 of Syntrophobacterales bacterium. Classification (GTDB taxonomy): domain Bacteria; phylum Desulfobacterota; class Syntrophorhabdia; order Syntrophorhabdales; family WCHB1-27; genus JADGQN01. Next base: position 7,208 of record JADGQN010000082.1, read on the forward strand.
GGGCGTTTGCACGGGCAGGGTGATATTGCCCGTTAGAGCGGCAGTGATAATAAGTTTTTCCATAATTGTCTACCTCCTTAAATTCTGATTCCCGGCCTGCTGCGTCCGGTAAAAGGGAGACCGTCCAGACAGACCGGAAGACCGTTTAAAAACAAAACAGAATATATGATTGACCCGGATACGCTTTTCGCAAGGTGGCAACTTTAACGATGGCCATTTTGTGCCAATAGAATCAAGCTGTTACTCACGTAACTTCTACCTGAACCCTCCCGCATTGTCAAGCAAAAACGCGGATGACAATTTTTGCTTGACCGGCATGATTATAACATGCTAAAAACGATTTTCAATATACGAAAATCATCTCGAATCAATGGAAGATAGACTTCAGACTGAACTGATTAATAGCCGGACAGCACTTAAAGGAAGGAGTGATAGTTCGCAGGTGAATCGGCGCCCTCGATATGCTATCCTATCCTTCAGGCGATCGGAGAAGATTCGAGGTTTGATTTAGTAGTCTTTCGAAGTCCCTGGTCCGGATCTGGAGTCGACTTTCTGAATTACAGAGCGTAAAGTTTCGTGATTAGTGGTGGGTAGCACGGCAGGTACCAAGAGCGTGAAAAACTAAACAGGAGGCCTGACAACATGGCAACTGAACGATATTTCTTTCATGATGAACAACTATCCGCTGACCCCATCAGCGGCGAGAAACCCCTTAAGTTAAAATACCATGCGGGCGGGAAGTGGATGGAGTCTACCAGCGGTAACTACATGCCCTGTTACAATCCCTCAACAGGGGCCGTGATAGCCTATACCCCCCAGTGCACGCAGGATGAAGTCGAAAGCACCATTCAGGCGGCGGTGCATGCTTTCCCCAAATGGTCCGACATGCCGGTCGGCAAAAGGATGCAGGTGCTCTTCCGCTTGAAGGCCCTGGTCGACAAGAATCTGGAAGAGTTGACGTATCTGTGCGCCAAGGAAGAAGGCAAGAAATGGGAAGAGGCAATGGGCGACGTCCTCAAGGTAAATGAAGTCGTCGAATTTGCCTGCGGAGCCCCCCACATCATGAAAGGCGAGGCCCTGATGAATGTGTCCACGGGGTATGATACCACGCGGTACAATCATCCCGTAGGTGTTTTCGCGGGGATTGCCCCCTGGAATTTCCCCGCCATGATTCCTCACGGATGGATGTCTCCTATCTGTATTGCCACGGGTAACTGCATGGTGCTGAAGGCTGCCAGCTTTGTTCCCCAGTCCTCAATGCGTATGATGGAATTGTGGCAGGAAGCGGGCCTCCCGGACGGCGTACTCAACGTGATCACCGCGGGTCGGAAAGAGGCGGAGCTATTCCTCCACCACCCCGACATCAAGGGCATCTCCTTTGTAGGCTCGACCAGCGTCGGTCTCCACGTTTACTCAACGGCTGCAGCGAACGGCAAGCGGGTGCAAGCCCTCTGTGAAGCCAAGAATCACGCTCTCGTACTCTGCGACTGCAAGCTCGACCGGACCGCCCAGGGTATCATCAATGCATTCTGCGGCTGTGCGGGGGAGCGCTGTATGGCCCTTCCCGTGATCGTGGTTGAAAATAAAATAGCAGACGATCTGGTGGCAGCTCTCAAGAAGCACATAGCCCAGATGAAGTTGGGACCGGCCTACGACAAGGGTAGCGATATGGGTCCGGTGGTCAATAAGGGCCATCAGGAATTTGTCCTCAACTGGATCGAGACCGGCATCAAGGAAGGCGCCAAGCTGCTGGTCGACGGACGTAAACCGACCGTGCCGGCGGGTTGCGAAAAAGGTTTCTTTGTCGGACCCACCATCTTCGATCACGTGACGGAAGCTATGTCCATCGGTCGGGAGGAGGTCTTCGGGCCGGTTCTCTGCATCAAGAGGGTGGACAACTTTGAAGAAGGTCTGAAGATCATGAACGCCAGCCGGTTTGCCAATGGATCGGTCATCTATACGCAGAACGGCTACTTTGCGCGCAGATTTGCCAAAGAAACCCACGCAGGCATGGTCGGCATCAATGTGGGCATTCCTGTTCCGGTAGGCATCTTCGGCTTTACCGGACACAAGCTTTCCTTCTTTGGTGATCTCCATGTTATGGGACGGGACGGCTTTATTTTCTACACGGAAAGTAAGAATGTCACCAGCACCTGGTTTGCGGAAGACACCACGGATCACGGCAAGGTAGATACGTGGGACGGGACGATGACGTCCATGCCCGAAAAGGAAGAATCGATAGTCATAAAGGAGTGTTGCTGAAGGACAAGGATACGATGCGGCATAAGACGCCCAAAACAAGTTCCATCGAAAAAGCGCTGGCCATCCTCATGGAATTTTCGGGCAGCAATCGTGAGATAGGAACCGTTGAGTTGAGCCAGAAGCTGGGATTCCATGCCGCGACCGTAAGTCGCATCCTCCAGGTCCTCAAGAAGAAAGGTTTTCTGCAGCTCGGTAACAAAACCAGAAAATTCACGCTCGGACCCTCGACCTTCGAATTGGGAAGGACCATCTTTCGCTCCTTCAACGGCAACGTGCTTAACCTTGCCATGCCGTATCTGGCCGACCTCCGCGAGACGGCGGGCGAGACCGTCGTGCTGGAAACGATGTCCGGAAGGAATCCGGTCGTTACCTATATTGCCCAGGGAAAACGTTCCCTGAGCGTCCTGCCGAATATCGGGGACCGGGTTCCGATCCATGTATCACCGGGCGCGAAGGCGATGATAGCTTTTTCCGCATCGAAGATCATCGACAGCCTTCTCGACAAAAAGATGGAGTCTTTCACGCCGCACACCATAACGGACAAGGAGACCCTTAAACGCCAGTTAAAGGAGATTAGACGACTGGGTGTCGCCTTTTGCCGTGAGGAGATGGCAATAGGGGTCAACGCGATCGGTGTTCCTATCTTCGATCATGCAAACAGAGCGGTCGCGGCAGTCGTGATTGCCGGTCTTGCGTCCAGGGTTAAGCTGGATATGCAGTCTCCTCTGGTGATCGCCTTGAGAAAGGCTGCACGGGAGATTTCCGCTCAACTTTTCCATCAAGGGTCAATGCAGGAGGAAGGTTAGCTTTCACCAACGTTTATCAAAAAAGGAGCAAAAGACCATGGAAGATCCTAAGCAGAGACTGACCAGATGCATTTCCACCCCTGAACTGGAACGCCGGTGGAAGGCAACGCGCGCAATGATGCAGGAGAAGAAGATCGATTATCTGCTGATGCAGAACTCGGAGGAGTTTCTCGGCGGCAGTTTGCGCTGGTTCGCCGATTTTGGCGCCCGCCACCAGTTCCCCATGACGATCATCTTCCCGGTGGATGACGAAATGACCACGATCGTCTGCGGTGGGGATCCCCCTGCCGAACAGTTCCCTCCCGCCTGGGCCGCCCGCGGGATCAAGAAAAGACTCGGAGCCGTCTATTTCCCGACGTACCACTACACCACCACCTATGACGCGGAGCTGGCAGCCGGCGTGCTGAAAGAGAAGAAGAAGCCCGTCATCGGCCTGGTGGAGCGCGCCTTCATCCCCATCACCTTCTACGAACACCTCGTGAAGCAGCTGCCTGATGCAACGTTCGTCGATGCCACCGAATGGGTCGATGAGCTCCGAGCCATCAAGAGCCCGGAGGAGATCGAGCTGACCAAAGCCACCGCGGCGCTTCAGGACGCGGCCATGGAACACCTGAAGAAGACGATCGCACCGGGCATCAGGGACGTTGATGTGTATGCGGAGGCTCATTGCTTCTGTTCCAAAAACGGCAGTGAGCGCGGGCTGGTCCAGGTGAATTCCGGGCCGCTCGGCACGATGGTGCCGTTCGATGTCTACCACTTCCAGAACCGCACGATCAAAGAAGGCGACCAGGTCTCCGTGCTGATCGAGGTAAACGGGCCGGGCGGCTACTATTGCGAAGTCATGAGAATCTTCACCGTAGGCAAAAAGCCCACGCAGGAATTGCAGGATGCCTACGCCGTTGCGGTAGAGGCCCAGGAGATCGCCGCCAGGCTCTTGAAGCCGGGCGCCGATCCGAAAGAACTCTGGGACATGAATAAAGAGTTCCTCGTGAAGAAAGGCTATTTTCCGCCTTCCCGACTCTTTGCCCACGGTCAGGGATCGTCCCTCGTCGAGCGGCCGAGCATCAGGCCTGACGAGCCGTGGAAACTGAAGGCGGGCATGAACATTACCGTACACCCTTCGGCAGTCAAGAAAGATGTCTGGTCCATCGCCTGCGACAACTACATCGTCCGTGAGAACGGTGGCGAGTTGTTGCATAAGTTCCCGAAGGAGATCATCGTTGTCTGATCCCAAGTTGCCTTCATTCGCATGCCTTCGTTGTCGCTGCGTCGCTCTCCTCGACGTACCATCAGGTACGCCCGGGTACCCGCTTGCGGGTGGGGCTCCTCGCTGCCGCCTCGGTCTTCGAATGAATCCAACTTGGTATGAGAATCATTTTCCGCTTAGTGCTAGAAAGACAAAAAAGTGTCGTGAAGGAGGAGATGAACCATGGGTGATGCATGGACAATGGCAGGAAAGCCTGCGCTGATTTTGATTCACATGCAAAAGGGCATTACCAGTGAAGAGGGGACCCTCACGTTCCTGGGCCATGCGAAGGCGACGAAGGAGTCCGGGATCATCATTCGTCAACAAGCGCTGCTCAAGGCCTTTCGCGCAAAGAAACTTCCGGTCATCTTCGTAAACGCCGTGACTGACCCCACGAGCAAGATCCCGGCGTACGGGAAGTTCTGGCCGGCTATCAAGAAGACGGGCGCAAATCTTCCCGACTCGAAGGACGTAGAGGTGATCCCCGAGCTTGCACCGCTGCCCGGCGAGCCCGTGCTGAGCAACTGGGTATTCGGCATGTTTTGCAACAACAACCTGGAAAAGCTGCTGAAAGACCGGGGAGTGGAAACGCTGGTACTCGCCGGCGTAGCCACGGATATGGCCGTTCTGGCGGCCGTCTTCCAGGCGTCCGACCTGCTCTATAATCTCATCGTGCCGAGTGACGCCTCAACGTCCGCGAATCCCACGTTCCACCAGGTGGCCCTGGAGATGATCTCGGTGATGACCCTGGTCACGCCGACGGAAGATGTACTAGCGCATCTTTAAGAACAATAAATCGAGGAGGTATGAAACATGGGTACGAGACTGAAAGATAGGGTAGCGATCATTACCGGCGGCGCCAGCGGTATCGGAAAGGCGATTGCCAAGGGGTTCGCACAGGAAGGGGCGACCGTGGTGCTTGCGGCCAGGACACTCGCAAATCTGGAGAAGACAACGGAAGAGCTGAAGGCCATGGGCGGCAAGGTGCTGGCCGTTCCAACGGACATTACCGTGGAGCAACAGGTCATCGACCTGGTGCCGAAGGTGGTCAACGCCTTCGGCAAAATCGATATTCTGGTGAACAACAGCGGGATCGGCGGCCCGGTCTGCAACGTTGTCGATATGAAGCTGGATGAGTGGAGCTACAGTTTCGCCGTGGACCTGACGGGCTCGATGCTGTGCGCACGAGAGGTCCTGAAGCATATGATCCCGCGGAAGAGCGGCAACATCATCAACATCGGTGCGGAGGGCGGCAGGTCCGGAGACGGAAGATCGGGCTACCCGACGAGGGCTGCCTACTGTTGCGCAAAGATGGGCGTCATCGGCCTTACCGAGACGCTTGCCCAGGAAGTGGGGGAATACGGCATCCGCGTGAACTGCCTCAGTGCAGCAGCGGTGCGGGGCGAACGGTTCATGTGGGTCATGACCACCAGGGCCAAGACAACCGGAACCACCGTGGAGGAGACCCTCGCCAGGGAGATGGCCAACTACTCCCTTAAGAGGCCCGCGGAGGAGTATGAGCTGGCCAATACCTGCGTATTCCTGGCCTCCGACGAAGCGAGCGCCATTACGGGTCAGACCATTGTGGCCCACTGCGGACATCACGCCTCATTCAAATAGAGCGGGATGAAGGAGACAACTCCTTGAAAGAGTCGTTGGATCGACAAGAGAAAAAAGGCCCGCGCATGAAGACGAACCGGCTGGCACTTCTGCTTATTGCTTTGGCTATAATTCTGTTTGTATCACCCGTCTTCAGCCAGCCGGCAAAGAGCGTGGTGCCGTCGGGCGAGCCCATAAAGGTCGGGGGCTCTTCGGCATTGACAGGGCTGTCCTCCGAGCACGCGAAGTGGGTCAGGGCCGGCATTGAAGCCTGGGCAGAGGACGTTAACAAGAAGGGTGGACTGCTGGGCCGGCCGGTGAAGCTGATCATGTATGACGACGAAAGCAGCGCTGACAAAGCGGTGACGTACTACGAGAGAGCGATCACGGTCGATAAGGTTGACTTGGTATACGGTAGTCACGGCACGTCGAATGTCGCGCTGATGCCTCTCGTCGAGAAATACGGGAAGGTCTTCATCGGACAGGGCGGCCATATGAAATCTTTTGACCAGGGATTCACGTACAGTTTTGGCAGCCCGCCTTTGATGGGCGAGTGGGCCGACATCTCCGTAGCAGGCCTGTTCGATGACCTGATCCCAAAGGC
>JADGQN010000083.1 GCA_017881765.1 Syntrophobacterales bacterium
GATTGGTGAAAGCCAGATCAAGAAGTTTATGCAGACGCTCGAGGCCGTGACGGATAGTCTGGAAAAACCTGATCCTCAACTGGAAACGCTGGAGCAGGCCGAAGTCAGCCGGGATATGGCGGCGTTAGACCAGAAGGAAGGCGAGGAAGAGGACACAAGGACAGCAGCAATGCCATCTGGTGTGGGAGACACGGAAGCCGCTGACCCCCTGGCACACATTCTCGTGAGGGGCGCCGAATTCCTGACAAACCTCAGCCGTGCCCTCGCAGAGAGCACCGCACCCCCTCATGAAGTCATGGAGAAGCAGATGCAGGCTATTATCGGCAAAGATGAGACGACGGGGAAGACCTATGTAAAGATTCCGCTCCCCGAGCCGGAAACGGTACAGACCATTTTTTCTGCCCTGGGTGGGTTGCTGGCAGGAGTTCTTACAAAAAGACAAGACCAATAGCGGCTTCGGGCAGCTGAAATCCTTCATCCCAGTAATCTTCAGTTCCGGACCCTTTTAAGGATGCCGTTACGACACCTATCCTGGTTGCCGCAATGGACGAAACATGGTAGAAAACATAAGGGTCACCATGAAACCCGATGACGGCGAAATAAAAGTCTTCATCTCCTCCCGCGAATCGACCTGTTCCGAGTGCGGGGAAAACCTCGGATCACATGCATGGATCACCCTCGCAGGAGACAGAGGGGCCTTGTGTCTTACCTGTGCGGATCTGGACCATCTGGTCTTCCTGCCCTCCGGCGATGCGGCCCTGACCAGGAGGGCGAAGAGGAACTCCCGGTTGTGCGCGGTGGTTCTGAAATGGGCGCGGACACGCAAACGATATGAAAGACAAGGCTTGCTCGTTGAGGAAGATGCACTGGAACAGGCGGAGACGGAGCGTCTGGCCGACGCGGAGATACGGCAGAGCAGGAGACTTCGTGAGGCTGAAAGACGGGACGGCATGGATAAAGAATATGTGAAAGAATACGGTGAACACGTCCGCCGGTGCTATCCCCGCTTACCCTCCGGTCTGGAGGTGAAGATTGCCGAACATGCATGCCTGAAGTACAGCGGGAGAGTGGGACGCTCAGAAGGAGCGAAGAGATTTGACGAGGAATCGATCACCCTTGCGGTCGTGGCCCACGTCCGTCACACCAAAACAGCACATGATGATCTTCTCATGCGCGGAATCGACCGGCATGACGCCAGGAGGATGGTGAGGGACAAAATCGACCAAGTACTGGAGCAATGGCGGGGGACGTCCTGATACGTGTCTCTGCGCTGCATGTCGGAACAAGACTGACATCGGATGCCGCTGCACGTTTATAGATGAAAGGCAACGACCTCGTTCAAGAGCCGGCTCTTCCTCAAGGTAAAGCGACGGTCGAGGAAGCCCCTTGACTCCCAGTCGATTTCCATGAGGCCGAGGAAGACGGCAAAGCCTTCAAGGCAACGCCAGGCGTAACAGGAGCGGACAACCTTCTCCGGTGTCGTATATGAGCGCTCCGACTCCGCCTCGCCGAGAATCGCTGGGAATGCCCTGAGAAAGCAATCTTCGTAAAAGGAGGGAGCCCTCCATACATCGCCGAAGCGGTTGAAGAGCCAGAGGGAGAAAAGAAAGGACTGCTGGATGATCCCGAAGCTGGGGTAGCGGTCGCGGTAGGCCCAGTTGTACTTTTCCACGAACGCCCGAAATAGAAGGGGATAGACTGCGGCCATGCCGTCCTGTTCCATAAGCTTCCGGCACTCGCTGGTCAGGACGAATCGGCCTTGATATTTCCGGGTCAATCCGGCAAGGCCGCTCACGAGCCTTGTGGCATGGAGGTCGAAGAACTCGAGCTCGGTGCGTATGCCGCGGTGAAACGTTCTTTCCTCCTCTGTGAGAAAGACAAGGGCCGCTTCCCTGACGAAATTCAGGGGCAGGTTGCCGGTCACCGTGGTCTTGAGGCCCTTCTCTCCGAGGGCCTCTGCCAAAAGGCCGAAAAGCCTGACGATAGGCGTCTCGGCAGGCGTGGCGAGGCGCTCGGGAAAGGTGGCCAGATCTGGAGAAGCAAAGGGGTAGTGGAGAAAGCGGTGCATCTGTTCCGGCGAAAGTCCTTCAAAATCGTCGACGGGTGCCCGGTTCTTCTGGCCCGTGTGCCAGCCTACGAAGGCCTGCGCCTCCCGGAGCGAGCCGAAGTCTTTCCCCTGTATGAGCTGTCGTAGCTCGTCGAAAACACCTGCGGGTCCTGTCTCTTGTGACCCACCTAGTTCCTTCCCGTAGCAGCAATGCTTATACTTTTTCCCGCTGCCGCACGGGCAGGGGTCATTGCGTCCTGCCTTCACGTTGCCCTCTCTGCATAGACTGCCCCAACAAAAAAAGTTCTACGAGATCCCGTTGTCGTCCTAATTATAGAACTGCCCCGATGCAAAGGCAACCTGACCTAGGAAGGTGGCCGGGCTGACGGGACGACACCATACGCTTGCCGCATCGCACTCCCTGCCATGGCAGCCTCTGGTTTGGAGACTACGGTTCTTGTCAACTGTTACGGTTCCGTTCAGCGCTTCGATCCTTCTTACAGTCGAGCATTTCAAGAACTAGGCTCTTGACGGGACCCCGGATGCGCCGGACGTGCTGATTACGAATCTGAGGAGTTCGGGGATATGAAATCTTCTATGCATTTTCTGTGCTGGCCCGAGAACCCGCGGTTGTCCTCCCAGTTCCAGACCGTGCTCTCGGTAACGCCGATTATTTCCCCGAGCTGAGCCTGTGTGAGGCTCATGTCCATTCTTTTCTTACGCAGCCGTTGACCGAGAGTACGGGGTCGTAATGGATATCCAGCGGGCTTTTCGGGTCTCCTGTCTAGCTCGACCGTATAAACCAATAAGTTGGTAAACGTGCACGCAAGAATGCTGATGCACGACAGCGGCGATCAATAATGGTTAATAAGCACAAACGCTTTATTCAGTGCCGTTGCATATCGAGTTCTTCCTTCCTACTAGTGTTTTTTCAGATTTCGCTTGAAATGCACGAGTACAAGTCGTAATCATCACAGCGAGGCAAACAAAAGGGTGGGCTGTCCTCCAGCTTATCCCCATCCGGGCTGATGTGCACCTTCAATGAAATGAAGATGGCCAAAGCACAAGTTCTTTCTTGGTTTTCTCAGGAGAAAAGCACCGGTTCCGTAAAATAGTCCCTACTTGGTATACTAAGCAATCCAACCCTAACCGAGGTGAATCGTGCCAGTACAAAACGCCCTGGTCAACGACTCTTCCCTTGAAGCATTCCTCCACTGCCGGTACAAGTCGTACCTGACAATCAGCAACACAATCGGTCAACCTTCCGAATTCGAACGTCATACTGCTGCCCGAAACGATGCCTACCGCCGATTAGTTCAATCCCAATTGCTGACACAACATCAGGGAACCGATGTTCTTCACGGCCCACCGATCACCTTCCATACCCTACAAAAAGGAAAACCGTTGATACTCGATGCGAAGGCGCAGGTGTCGAGTCTATCCGCCACCATTGACGTGCTTCAAAAGGTAGGTGGTACATCCCTCCTCGGTGACTTTCTCTATCAGCCGATCCAACTATGTTACCATGACTCAACCACCAGGGTCGCAACGATTCTTCTGGCATTCAAGAGTTTAGTGATTGGTGAACTACAAGGGCAGATCCCCACCCACGGCACCATGATCTCCGGGCCGCATCTGAACCTACGCAAGGTAAAGCTGCAAGGACTGCAAGGACGTGTTCGCCGCCTGATAACCAATCTTCAATCATACACCAATGCTCATACAGTTCCTCCATTACCATTGAACCAGCACTGCCCAGTCTGCGAGTACCGCACACTCTGTAGGGACCAAGCCGTCGCCTCCGACAACCTCAGTCTACTCGGCGGAATGACCGAGCGCGAGATCGCCGCCCAGAATCGGAAAGGCATCTTCACCGTCAACCAGCTTTCGTATACCTTCCGATATCGGAAGCCATCGAGAAGAGCAAAAAGACCGGCGAAACCTCACCAATTTAGCCTTCAGGCGCTCGCGTTGCGCACTCAGAAGGTCCACATACATGGTACGCTCAACCTCACTGTGGCTGATCCAGCTATCTAGTATGATATCGAAGGATTGTCGCATCCCGATTTCTATTACCTTATTGGAATGTTGCTCGTCCAGCAGAACAAGATCGACTACCGCAGTTTTTGGGCAGACTCCGAACGAGAGCAGGCAGAGGTGTTCCAACAATTCGCCGAGGCAGTCACCAACCTTCCCAACATCCGGCTATTCCATTTCGGGAATTACGATACCGCAGCGATAAAGCATGCTTGCCTTATCTGCGAACCACGGTACGCCACCATGCTGGACAGGATAGTAGAAGCCTCAACAAACGTGCTTACCCTTATCAACTCACAAGTTTACTTTCCAACCTATTCCAATAGTCTCAAAGACATCGCCTCCTACTTGGGGTTCAAATGGACTGACGCGAACGCATCGGGCATCCAAAGCATCATTTGGCGTGACCAATGGACGCTCAGTGGTGATCCATCTTTGAAACGCAGACTCATTGAATACAACCAGGAGGACTGTGTGGCCTTGAAGACGATCTGCGACTTTATTCGCTCCGCGGCAAGTGCGGAGAACCAACCGCCATCGTCCACTTGCGAGCAGTCAAGCATAGTCCACACGAAGGAGCTTGCAAGAACCTCTCATAAATGGGGTCGGCCAGTATTCGCGCTGAAAGACCTTGAACGTGCAAGCACATGTGCCTATTTTGATTACCAGCGCGAGCGCGTGTTTGTGCGGACCAGTAGAAAGATCGCAAACGCTGAAAAGGCAAACAAGAAGAAGGCTCACTCGTTACCCGTAAACAAACGCATCGAGGTATCATGCAAACGCTGCAGCCATTGTAACAGCAGAAAGATTTACCCCTGCCAAAGAGTATCGCGACGTGTCACTGACCTGCGATTTTATTCGGGCGTAGTCAAGAGATGGGTTGTCCAGTATGAGTCCTGGCGGTATCAATGCCGACGTTGTGGAAAGACTTTCCTTCCAGAACACTGGCCGTCGTCTCGCAGGCGGTACGGCGCGAACCTGGCAAAGTGGTGCGTATACTTAAATTTCGTGTGCAAGCAGACGATGTGGAATGTCATGGACACTCTGCGCGACGTGTTCGGGATTGAGATTGATAGGAGCATACTGTACGGATTCAAGAGGCAGGTCATTGCGTCCTACAAGGGGCTTTATGAGCAGATTCGGCAGCACATTCTCGCAAGCCCGGTCCTTCATATTGACGAGACAGATGTGGCGATCAGGAAGACCAAAGGCTATGTGTGGATATTTGCCACACTTGATGCGGTGTGGTATCTCTACAAGGAGTCGCGCTCTGGGGATTTCCTCAAAGATATGCTCAGTGGCTTTCGCGGAGTACTGATTTCAGATTTTTATAGCGCATACGACAGTATTAGTTGCCCACAGCAGAAGTGCCTCCTGCACCTTTTGAGGAACTTCAATGACGACTTGAGGAATAATCCGTTTGACGAAGAGTTCAAGACAATTGCCGGCGAGTTCGGGAGAGTCCTGCGAAGCATCATCGATACTGTCGACCGCTATGGTTTGAAAAAGAGGCATTTGCACAAGCACAAGAAAGCCGCGGCGGCATTTGTAGAGCGTGTGCGCACTGCGACCTTCAGGTCGGACGTAGCCCTGCGATACCAGAAGCGATTCAGAAAATACGGAGATAGGCTATTCACGTTTTTAGACTTCGACGGTATACCGTGGAACAACAATAACGCCGAGCATGCGGCCAAGAATTTTGTGAAATACGAACGGACATCTGAAGGCTTATTCACCGAGCATTCACTGAATGAGGCACTTGTTATGTTGAGCGCTTTGGAGACGTGCAGGTACAATCGGGGCAATTTTCTTCGGTTCATGCTATCGGGGAGAACTGATCTAGAGGCTGTGATGGCGCAGCGGGGTCATTCGTCCCGCAGGTAATGTAACACTCAATATCATTGACGACCGAGCCTGAAAAGAACGGACGGCTCTCATTTGAAGAGCCGCCCGTTCTTGGCCTTGGCTTCTTGTGCAGGCTTTATACCGTAGCTGCCTTAGCACAAGCTCGACCGGTGGGTATTGAGATCCTCTCTATGATGTCCCTGAAAAGGGACGGGAGAAACAACTTGCAAAATGTCATCGTATATGGACTCATATATTTCTTGAAAGGTCCAAACGTGTGAACGAAGAAAATGTATCTGCTTAGTCTCCATTTCGAAAACGCTGGTGGCCAGACCTCGGGAAGTCTCTGTTTTCATATCAATCGGGAACTGATTTCCAAATGGACCATCTTGCCGTCCGGCGGTCCGCAGCAGGAGATCCTTCAATTAATTGCGATTGCCTGCGGAGGTACCCGCTTTGTGGAACAACTGCCCTCTGGGTGGGCTCGATTGCTTCAGGGAACGGATACTCCCTCAGCAATGGAGTTTATTCTCGCCCCCCACCCCGGGATCGATACACAAAGTTCGAACTTAACCATATTCGGAAATAGGATCGAGGTTGGTAGCAACGGAAAGGTCACGCTCACGGGACGCAAAGGATGCCGTTGGCTGCCATCTGATATCCCTGTGCGTTCCCCTGGTCTTGGCAATGGCAATGCATCATATTTCTTCCTCTCGTATGGACCACAATTGAACTTCCATAACCAAACAGATGATTTTGATTTTATGGATCCCTATTTTCGTCTCAGGCGGTTTTCTTCCCTGTTCGACACACGAACCCGCCTCACCGATCCGGTGGCGTTCCTTGCCCGGTTGCACTACCGGGCCGTGAAATGGAAGCGCCTCTCCGCTCAACGAACCTTAGAAGGCCTGTGCAGGGTTTTTCAAGAGTTTCTTGGGTGCGATACTGCCTCCTGGCTTGAACCGGATTGTGATTTCACTAAGCTATGGTCATGTCTGGACCCATGGATGAGGCGGGCAGTCCTACCAGCGCTTGATGCTGCCCGCCATTTACGCGATGCGTACCCAAGACAGCTTGAACCCTTGCATATGCCCGGCCTGATCCTGTTGTACCGTCCGGATGCGTACTGCCCACCCGGTCATTTTCGTGGGTGGATTGCCATGATGGACGCTCTTTTTCCGCACATACAGTTCATAGTTGTACCGGACGCCGGCTCTATGGGATCGTTCTCCCAGCCGATAAGGGATAAAGGTCTACCTGTCCCCACCCCATCTAAACCGCCGGGAAAGAGCGGGGCGCGGCGTAAGGTGACTGCCGATGTGCTCCTCCTCGATATTGACAGTCGCATACCCAATCTGGCGTTGATGAAATTGAGCCGGTATTGCAAGTCCCGGGGGCAAACAGTAATCCTCGGACGTAAGGAAGGTTATTGGCCCGATGTCGAACGTGTGTATGCCAGTTGCGTTTTCCATTGCACCCCCTCCCAGAAACGTCTGCGGCACGTAAGAGAGTATTATGGGAATGACCTTGTGCTTGGGGGCTCCGGTGTTGATTTGGTTACCCGGCTCCCGGACGGAATAGAAGATGTGCCGGCCGATTACAGCCTCTATCCGGAATTGCAAGACCGGGCTATCGGCTTTCTTACCCGCGGTTGCCCTTTTAGTTGCCCCTTTTGCATCGTGCCGCAGAAAGAAGGCGCTACTCGGCAGGTTGGTGATCTCAACGATTTGCTGGAAAACGGCCGCAGAAAGAAACTAATCCTCTTGGACGATAATATCCTTTCCCACCCTCGGGCCGACGATCTTTTGGAAGATATGGCACGGAAGGGCCTCATGGTCAATTTCAACCAGACCCTGGATATCCGCTTACTGGATCAAGAGCTGGCCCGCATCCTCAGGCGTATTCAATGCTACAACATAAGCTTTACCCGCTCCAACTACTACTTTAGCTTGAATGATACTCATTATTTGGAAAGGGTATCCCGTCACTACGCCATGCTGAATTTCACTACCCGGGATAATGTGGAGTTCGTCTGTATGTACGGCTTCGATACCACGCTCGCTGAGGATGTGGAACGCTTCCGCTTCCTCCGTTCTTTGCCTGGCGCATACGTATTTGTTCAAGAATATCAGCCGTTCCCTGGAGGTCCGGCACCCATCGCGGAGGCGTTCTTCGATGATAAGGCCGATGAGTTGATCGATGAGCTGGTACGGATCATGTTTTCCCAGAACATGAAGAGCGTGGAGAAGTATTACCGGTGGTTAAGCAAACGGTATGTTGAGACTTTTGGCAAATTGCATCCGCGCCTGGTGGATTATATATTCCGGTATAATAACCGAGACAAAAAGGGGATCTATATCCAAACCTTAGCCGGCACGAAGGCTCTACACGAGGGGTGATATCAGTTGGGAGCTCGATGGGGATGACATTCTCCTTGGGCCAGTCATCAGGCTCAGGCCCTGACACTTGAAATTCCGGAACCCCGCCCGGTCATGCTCCGCTCGCCAGCGGCCAAGCCTGTGAAATTCTGTCTATTAGACAGCCTCCGAAAAGGGGACACACCACTCGCGTGACGGAGGGCAGCGTAAGGGACCGTAAAGAAAAGAATTGTCTTTTAGGTTCAGCGAAAATGCTCTCCAAGTTGCTTTTCAACAAAATATCTGTTTCGGCCTCAAACGAGATGATCACTTTTGACGGCGCCCTATTGTGAAACGATTCATAACATCAGATGTCGTAGTAGCGTTTTCTCAATGTAAGGCCAAAGCCTTTTTCCTGCTATGCACAAACATACACGGAGCCCCTCATGAATACGTTTCCATACTGAAAAAGGAAGAAATAAGAAATAGAGAAAAGTACTTTAGCGCGATCAAATTCAATAACCCGGAGGCTACTTTCCATTCTCTTGGCAGATTAAAACCGGCGGACGGCACGCTGCTCGGGACAACTATGGAATACGATCTCTTGAAGGCCTATGTTGACGGTCTCACAGTCGTAAAGGCTGCTTCGTCTAAGAGATATAGCTACCAACCTGTCCTAGTGGTTGGAACCTTCAAAATTACCCGAGAACAGAAACTTCATTTAGCGTTTCTGGGTCACGTATTATCTAAACTTCAGAACGGCCAGCCCGTATCGGGAATGATTGTCGGCGGTGGAAATAAAACGTACAGATTCACGCTTGAACCGCTCTACAAAGAAGTTGAATCGATCATCGAGCAACTGCTCGTGTGGATCTCCGGCCCCAAGTCAGAGGCACCACCCATAATCTTGAATGAACACTGCCCTTCTTGTTTGTTTAGAGAGCGCTGCGAGGAAAAAGCAAAAGAAAAGAATGACCTGAGCCTACTGGGCGGGATGACGGCCAAAGCAATAACGAAATACCAGAAGAAAGGGATTTTTTCGGTTAACCAGCTCTCTTATTTGTTTCGGCCAAGAAGGAAGAACCGGAATCGGCAACAATCGCGACATGGGTTAATTTACCGGCCAGAAGTTCACGCATTGGCCCTGAGGACGGAAAAGATTTATATCCAGGAACTACCGCACCTGCAAAGGCATCCCATGGAATTATTCGTCGATATTGAAGGAGTGCCAGATCAGGATTTCTATTACCTTATCGGATTAAACGTTGTTGCCGGTAACGAACAGACCTATTACCTTTTTTGGGCAGACTCCGTTCGGGATGAGGAATCAATGTGGAGAGGTTTTGTTGGGAAAGTAAATGAATATGCTGATGCCCCCATCTATCATTATGGATGGTATGACGGAAGAGCCATACATGAGCTCAACAAACGCTATGGAAATGGGGAGAGCGTACAACCGCGATTGGTCAACGTAAATTCACTTATCTATGGAAGAATCTATTTTCCGGTGAGGTCAAATGCGCTGAAAGAGTTGGGAGCATTTTCAGGAGCGACCTGGACCTCTCCTGAAGCATCTGGCCTACAGAGCTTGGTTTGGAGATATTACTGGAGCGAGAGTCAGGATGAAAAATACAGGAATCTGCTCATTACGTATAATGAGGAGGACTGTAAGGCACTCCTGGCTTTGACCGACAAGATCTCAGACGTTATCAGAACTGCTGATTCAATATGGAATATTGATTTTGCCGACCAGCCCAAGAAACCTGCAACCGAGATTGGTAGTCAGGTCCATGAAGAATTGGAACAAATGCTAAAATTTGCTTATGCCGACTATAGCAGGAACAGAATCAGAGTTAATAAGTCGACAGCAGCTGAGGAAGGCGCTAAGAATGGGCAACAGCAAAGACCGAAACCTTCATACGTCAGGAGGATACCCAAAGCAGGAAAGACAGTTCGGGTTCCCAGGAGGAGAAAATGCCCCAATTGTGGTAACTTCCTTAACGCCACCGAGAAAACGGGCGAGATTACCGTTACCGATTTGGTACCCACCAGGAGCGGATATAAGAAGACTGTCACAAGATATATCGGGCACCAAAGTCGTTGCCCGGCGTGCCGGACAGAATACGTTCCAAAAATGGTCCGCAATTTCAACCGCAGAAAATTTGGGCACAGCTTTATCGCATGGACAGTATATCTAAGAATTGTCCTTCGTCTTCCCTATGAGATCATTGCGCAGGCTATGGAAGATATGTTTAATGAACGAACAGCCTTAGATACCCTTCTGGGGTTCGTATACTATCTTGCTCAATACCATGCGCATACAGAGAGTCTGCTTGTTCAACGAATTTTGGAGAGCCCTTTTATCCATATTGATGAGACAAGAATCAGTATCAAAGGCGAAGACCACTATGTATGGGTCTTTACAGATGGCAGTCATGTGGTGTTCAGGCTAACCAAGACGAGGGAAGCATCGATTGTCCACGAGTTCTTGTCCAAGTACAACGGAATAGTCATTTCGGATTTCTATGGTGGGTATGATTCTGTGAAATGCCGACAACAGAAATGTTGGTCTCACCTGATAGGAGATCTCAATGATGATCTCTGGAAAGAACCATTTAACGTGGAATTTGAGTCATTTGTCGTGGAAGTAAGCAAATTGATCTTGCCCATTTTGCAGGCAGCCCAAAAATATGGGCTAAGGAGAAGACACCTTCATAAATACAAAGCATCAGTTAACAGGTTTTACGATAAGAGTATTGAGGAGAACGATTACAAATCTGAAGTTACACTCAAATATCAAAAACGTCTCAAGCGGTAGAGACAGTCTGTTCACTTTTCTCGATGAGGATGGGATCTCTTGGAGTAACAATATGGCAGAAAGAGCCCTTAAACCGGTGGCAGTGCAGAGGAAGATTTCCGGCTCTTTCTGGGCAAAAGGGGCTTCCAATTACCTTCTGTTACTCGGCATGGCACAGTCCTGCAAGTTTCAACGTAAGCCATTTCTCAAATTTCTAATGTCTAAAGAAGCAGATATTGACAAATACGTCGCACCAAAGCCACTTTGCTATTCTCAACTTCGTCCTTCAAATGCCGTCCGTGGGCTAAGGTGAGCCGCTTTATGGTTGACATGGAGAAGGATTTGATACTCCGAATGACGTGAACCCTTTTGGATAGACATACGACCAATGGGGGATGATCTTCTTAGGATTCTGAGACAACCAGGAACATGGTCGATGAACTGATTAAAGCTTTCCACTGGCAATCAATAGAGTCCGTAAAATCGTCCTATGCGCCATTTGTAGGCAGAGTTTGTAACCGCTCTATGGCTCCACCTCGCTCAGGCCATGACGTAATGCGTGGCTACTTGCACAGATTCAGTCTTACTTCTTCTCCTGTGCGCGGCAGGACTATGCTGAGAGAGGTCCTTCGGCCACCGGGTCGGGCATCGGCAGCATCTTGAGCACCGTATCCCTCACGGTTACATCCTTCTTACGGCAGGCGCTCCGGAACGCGTAGTCCTCTCCCACGAGGATGACTTTCTCCTTGGCCCGGGTGACGGCCGTATAGAGGAGCTTGTTGTTGAGCATGATGAAGTGGCTCAGGGTCATCGGGATAAGAACGTTTCTATACTCGCTCCCCTGGGTCTTGTGGATGGTCAGCGCGTAGGCGAGCCTCACGAGTTCCCGGGCCTCGTCGAACGAATAGGCTGCTATGGTCCTGTCGGCAGGGTAATAGACGTCAAGCAGCTCCTCCTTCCGGTTTACCGCGATCACGATGCCGAGCATTCCATTATAGATCCTGTCGGTGTAGTAATGATCGTCCCGGTCAGGCAGCCGGTAATCGGCAGGGCGGATGCAGTCGATGTTCATGTTCTGGATGTGGACGACCTTGTCTCGGAGAGCAAGCGTCGTCCTGCCGAGGTTGACGCAGTGCTCGGGCCGGGCCGCGGCTTCGTTGAGCAGTTTTTGTAACGCCTCGTTCAGCTGTTCCGTGCCGAGCGGGCCGCTCTTCATGGGGGTGATGACCTGCAGGGTGTTGAGGTAGCCCGTGTAGTCCCTGTTCTTAAAGGTCTCCACGAGGAGGTTCTTGTAGGTAGCGGCCGTTTCGCAGAGCAGTTTGACGATCTTCTGGCCGTTCTCCTCCCTTAACTTTTTAAGATCGGCCTCTTTCATGGCCTTACTCTTCACCTTCTGTTTCAGGGCGAAGTAGTTGGGGATGGAGACGTCCAGGAACCTGAAATCAGCATAGCTCTCGGCAGCGTACTGCTCCGGCACGCGCGCCTCCCGGATGTCATTGGCGAAGAGGGCGATCACCTTGTCTTCACTCTGCCGGTAGATGCGGGTGAGGGTGACCGCGGGCGCCAGCTGCTTGTCTATGATATCGGAGAAAGGGTTGCCGGCACCGATCGGGGGAAGCTGCGCCGCATCCCCCACCATGATGAGGATCGCGGTATCGGCAAGGCGCGTGATGATCCTGAAGAGGAGCTCCGTATTGACCATCGATGATTCGTCCACGAGCAGCACTGCATAGGGGAGCTTCTCCTGCTGCTTGAATACGAGGCTGTAAATGGTCTGGGCCTTATAGCCCGAGAGCTTCCTGATCCGGTCGGCAGCGATGCCGGAGAGCGCGCAACACATGATCTTTTCTTTCGGATAGGGGATAGCGAGGAGGTCGAGCAGGGCTCGTGACACCGTGCTCTTGCCTGTTCCGGCGTAGCCGCAGAGGAAAAAGACCCCGGGCCCCCGGTTCACGGTGCGTATGGCCTCCCGCTGCTCGTCGCTCAATATGATGCCCATCTCCTCTTGCTTGCGGTCAATGTAGCCCTCGATGTCCTCCAGGATCGGTCCGGAGAGCTGGCGACCCCTCAGGGAGACCGACGTGTATATCCTCTTCTCCGCCGCATAGAGGAAGGAGGAGGTCAGCTTGTCATCCTCAAGGAAAACGATCTTGTCCTCTTGGGCCATATCCCGGAGCACCGTTTGAAAGAGCTCGGGGTCGATCGAGCCGCCTTCCGGCGACAGTTCTTCTTCCACGAGGGAGAAGAGTAACGGCCGGTCGATGCAGCTGTTGCCGACCGAATCGGTGTACTCGAAGAGGACATAGTCAATGCACGCCCGTATCCTGAAGGGATGGGCGGGGGCGATGCCCATGGCCTTTGCTATTTTGTCAGCGGTCTTGAAGCCTATGCCCTTGACGGCGGTCATCCGGTAAGGGTTCTCCTCGATCTGGGCTATGAGGTCCTTCTCGTCCTTGAGCTCCTTATAAATACGCTGGACGAGGGCAGGTGTACCGCCGAGCGGGATCAGGAACTGCGAGAGGGCTTTCAGGTCCTTGAACCGGTGCCAGGTGGCGAGGATCTTCTCGAGCTTTTTCTCCTTGATCCCC
>JADGQN010000084.1 GCA_017881765.1 Syntrophobacterales bacterium
CGAGAGGCGGGGCCCGACGTAAACGAAGACCTTTTTCTCTCTTTCCTTCGGTTCATGAAAGGAGGCAAACTGCCGGGTAAACTGTACGTTCGAAACCCACGTTTCCAGGAAATTCGCGCCGAAAGAAAGCAGAAAATCGGCTTTGTCGATATGGTACGTGGGGATCGCATCCATACCGAAGACTGTCTGATTGGCCTTTCGCAGCGCCTCGTAGGCGAAGGGCTCATACATCACGTGCTGCGTGGAACCAATTGCGGCGAGCCAGCGCCTGATCAGATCCCTTTCCGTTCCGGTTACAAGGTCTGTGAGGAAGACAACCCTATCGCCACGCCCCTTCGCCTTTGCCGCAGATAGCCCTTCGAGAAAGGCCTTCTCTGCCTGCTCCCATGAGACTGCCACAAGCTTTCCATTTCGGCCACGCATCATTGGCCCCCGGTAGCGGTCCGGATTGTAGATGCCCTGGACGGATGCCTGTCCCCGGGCACAGAGCTTTCCCGTGCTGACAGGATGGAGCGGATTGCCTTCTACCTTGATCACGTGGCCGTCGCGATTCTTGGCGAGCATGCCGCAGCCGGCCGGGCACTCGCGACAGGTTGTCGCATACCACGTGGCCTCGCCCGGCACGATATCTTCAGGAGGGATGATATAAGGAATTAGCGTTCGTACAGGATCTGAACAACCCCCAACAAGCGCACTCGTCCCCGCAAGGCACGCAGCTTTAAGAAATTGACGACGGGAGAACTTGGCCATATCTCCTATAACCTTAGCAGGAATATAACCACTTGAAAAGCCAATTTCACGGGGTTTTGTGCCGGTATTACTCTACCAGGACAAGGCCATAGCTGTGGCGTTCTGCTTTCCGGTCTTTGAGCACGCTTATGGGAAGGCCGTGATCTCGCGCTGTCTCAAAAACGTCGATGCCGCACGCCTCCATCGACGGCCTTGCTTTTGAGCCATGGGCGCACTGACCGGAGATGTTGCACTTCTCGCACAACCTGCAGGGACCACTGCCCATGCTCCATGCCTTGTAGTAACCGTCAATGAAGAGGGCCAACTCTGTACCGACCACAGCATCGTTGAATGCGTCTATACGTTGGAGGCCCTCCTTCCAGTTCCGATGAAGGAGTATGGCATACGTGTACGAGTCGAGCACGCGACGCATCTCATCGGGCGTAGGGGTGCGTGGCGGGCAGCAATGGCTCTGCCCATACCGGTGACATCCGAACTGGCATTTCATGCGCACCCATGGCGCCGTATATATCTTTGAGGTCTGGACGACTATCGCGTGGTCCATCCCCGCGTTCAGGGCTTTCGTTATGTAAGGGTTCAGATTCTCCATGATGCCTTCCGTCAAACATTCTCCGACTGGGAACTTAACCTTGTGTTGTTGGGTTTAGTGTAAAGAGTCTATTGCGTGGGGTCAAGGAGATTTGGCTTAATCCAGCTTATACTTCTTCGCTTTTGAGATGAGATTCACCCTGGATATCCCGAGGATCTGCGAAGCTTTTGTCTTGTTGCCGCCCGTGTAGCTCAGGATCTTTTTGATGTGGTCTTTTTCAACGTCTTCCAGGGTCTTCAGCGGCATCTCCAGAGGCCCCGCATCAGCCAAGACTGATGAATCTTCGAGAAAATAGTGGGGCAGCGATTTCTTTCTGATCTCATTCGTCGACTCAACGATGACGGCGCTGTTGATAATATTCATCAATTCTCTGACGTTACCCGGATAATCAAAGTGAGCAAGTAGCCTCATCGCGGGGTCGGTGATTTTATCGATTTTCTTATCGTTCAACAGAGAGAATTTTTTAAGGAAATGCATGCAGAGAAGCGGGATGTCATCTTTTCTTTCCCTCAGAGGCGGCAGATAGACCGAATTCATATTGAGGCGGTAGAAGAGGTCTTTCCTGAAGTTTCCTTTTTTTATCTCTTCGTGCAGATTCTTATTGGTAGCAGCAATGATCCTGACGTCTACCTTCATGTTTTTTGTGGAGCCAAGACGAAAAAACTCCCCTTCTTGCAAAACCCTGAGCAGCTTGACCTGTATAGGGAGGCCGAGTTCTCCTATCTCATCCAGAAAGAGTGTTCCCCTGTCCGCCTCTTCCAGAAAGCCTCTCTTGTTGGAGCTTGCACCGGTGAATGCGCCCTGATTGTGACCGAAAAATTCGGAAGCGAAGAGTTCGTTGGCAAAGGTGCCGGCGTTGACCGCTACGAAGCTGCCCCCCTTGCTTCTCTTGCTGATTTTGTGAACTGCCCTCGCGATCAGCTCTTTCCCCGTTCCGCTTTCACCCCAGATCAGAATGCTGCTGTCCGTCTGAGCCATTTTTTCAACAACCGAGAAGATCTTATTCAGCTTCTCATCCTGCGTCACGATGTCTTTGAAGGCATCCTTAAACTTTAGATCCGAAGAAACCGTAACATCCTGGTCGATGATTTTCTGGCTTCTTCTGTTTTCCAATACGGTGTTGATGAGTGTGAGCAGACGCTCATTATCGACCGGTTTTACCAGATACTCGACAGCCCCCAGCTTCATGGCTGACACAGCGAGTTCGATGTCCTCCACGCCCGTCAATACGATTGGTTCAACGTCAATGTTGTTCTCCTGAATGCTCTTCAGGATGTCGAGTCCCGTGACGTCAGGCATGTCCATGTCCAGGAGCAGGAGGTCATAGCGGTTGGTCTTGAGCAGATCGTATGCCCTGGTGCTGTTCGCGAGGGTCGTGACATCGAAGGCGCCTGTCTGGAGCAAGAAAATGTTCAGGTAATTGAGCACCGCCTGGTCGTCATCGATAACCAGAACCTTGTTCACTATTTCGCCTCAGGACTTCTGGGGATATAAATGCAAAATGTAGTTCCCACACCCACCTTGCTCTCCACGTCGATCCGGCCTTGATGCTCCTTGATGATGCCATAGGCAATCGATAGACCAAGACCCGTTCCACCCTGGTGTCGCTTTGTGGTGAAGAACGGATCGAAAATCTGTTTGACGGTCCGCTCCTCCATCCCCTTCCCGTCGTCCCTCACCCTGAGCACCACTTCCTTCTCATTAAACTGAGAGATGACGTGGATCGTGCCGCGCTGTTTGTTGATGGCCTGAGAAGCATTGATCAGGATGTTGACGATGACCTGCTGCAGTTTTTGAGAGTTGCCGACGATTGAAGGCAGGCCCGCATCAAGGTCGACCTTGACATCAGCCGTTCTTCGAATCTGGTTATCGGCAAGCCTCAAGCACGCTTCCGTGATCGCATTCAGGTTGACGGTCTCGTTCAACAGCCCCTCATCCTTTTTTGCAAATTTCCGCAGTCCGTCTACAATGCCCTTGATCCGGTTGGCCCCCTGAACCATGTCATCGATAAGAACGGGGACGCTCTGCCTGAAGATGTCGTAATCGAGGCGAGCAATCTTCGCATCGGGGTTCGATTTATGATACTGGTCGAGTACCGGAAAAATGTCGTTCATGGCCTCCTGGATGATGTAGAGATTGCCGCGAATGAAGGTATTGGGATTATTGATTTCATGACCGATGCCTGAAACAAGCTGTCCCAGAGAGGCGAGCTTGTCTGCCTGCAGCAGTTGCCGTTCAAGATTCTTCTCTTTGGTGATTACCCGGGAAATTTCGAGCGCTCCCGTGACATCGCCATGGGAATCGAGGATCGGATAGGCCTGTAACAGGTAATATCCATCATCTACCTCCTTTTCCTGCCTGACAGAGGTCTTCTGCTCAAACACCCGCGCCACAAGACAATCCTCGCAAGGCCGCTCCCGGTTGAAGACCTTCTTGTAACATTTCCCCTTGTTGCCTATTGTCTTCTGATTCGACATCAGAATATTCCGGTCGGAATCGATAACGATCACGGTATCAGTGATGGCGTTGAAGAGAATTTGGAGCCTGCTCTTACTCTCTCTCAACTTTTCGGTCAGCGTCATCAGTTCCTGGTTCTTCTTGATCAGGAGATCTTTCTGGTTTTCAAGATCAAGCGTCCTTCCGCGCACATTTTTTTCCAGGTTCTCATTCTGCTCGATCAGCTTCCTTTCGAGTTCTTTGCGCACCTGGATATCCTTATAGACAGATTCGATACATCGCTGACCATCAATATCGATAAAGATATAGGACCCGAGAACAGGAATGGGCCCTCCTTTACGATCAATCAGTGTGAGCTCGAAGTCGTCCAGCTTACCGTGCTCTCGTAATTTCTTGTAAATGACCTGCCTCACATCCGGGTTTTCATAGAGTTTGTCTTTGACAAAATTGAGGTGCACGGAGCCATCTTCGGGATAGTCGAGGAGCCCATAAAATGCACGGTTAGCTTTTATTATGTCCCCGTTATAATCTGAAAAGAGCATGGGGACAGGTGCGTCCTCGAAGAGGTCTTTATACCTTTTCTTCGACTTCTCCAGCTCCCCGGTCTTTTCCTCAACCAATTCCTCGAGCTTGCGCACATATTTTTGCAGCTCGGTATGCAACTCATGTCTTTCGATGGCCTTTGAAACCATCCTGCTTACTTCACTGATCAGCTTCTTTTCTTCAGCAAGAAATTCAGCCTTGTCAAGATAGCAGGCTTCGACCTTGCCCCTCTTTTTGCCCTCGACGATGATATCGGAGGAAAAAGCGTTTGCAACTTTTTGTGAAACCGATGGGGTAACCGAGTATTCGACACCATCCAGCCAGATGGATGCTGTCGCGATGTCAGGGTATTGCAGACTCTTTATCAAATGTCCGGCTGAATTTCTTAATGTGCGTCCTAGATCGCCGTCAGCTTCAATCTCCGGGCCGATACTGTAAAGGCACTCAAGCTCTTGTACGCGCTTCCGCAAATCGGTGTTAATACTTTGAAGACTTTTGCCGCCCCCCATTTTACCTTCCCCTTGTCTAGGCCTGATCTGCATACATCATACCATATTTTGTGAATAAATCCACAAGCGTTACAGGCGACTTCCTCAATGCAGACACTGGACCTCAGATTCTAGACAACAGATTATTCTGAATACCAATACACCGAGCGGGCCAATCCTCTACCGGCTTCGGTTCTCATGTCTAAAGGCAGTGGTCTAATGTCTGAACAAGGATAGGTCACTCCATAAGCCTTCCCTTGATATTCAGGCGGAAATAGTTCTCGGATGAGACATACTGTTTCTTGTCAATGCTATAGGGAGAGAGATCGGTGGGCAGGAAACTAAACCTTCCTTTGCCGTTTTCCGTCATAAATGCTGTTCGGAGAAGCGACTGGCCCCAGAATGGCCCCCCATTCATATCCTTGTAAGCAGGAATGGTAGTACGGATCTCGTCGGCGATATCCTTCACCGACGTATACGCAAACGGGAGACCTAGTTTTCTAGCGAGAGTATCGATGATCCGCCAGTTCTCCATCCCGGTGCGTGGCTCAAATATCTTTCCTACCACTTGAACTCTCCGGTCGCACGCCGTCAACGACCCTTCGGTCTCTATTGGCAGCGATGCGGGCAGCACCACGTCCGCCTCCATGGCTGTTGCGGTCATGAAGTGATCGAGCACGAGCATAAACTCAACGCCTCCGGTCAATCTGACGTTATTCGGCACGGCCAAAGGGTCTTCTCCGAATACGAGAAGGGCCTTGATCTTGTCTCTTTCCAGCAGATCTTTCAAATTAACAGGGGTAAATAGAGCACTCAGGTCCGGCCCCCACAGGGAAGAGAGTTCCGCTATCCCCTTTGCGTTCTCCGGACGGATGTGGCCCGGAAGATAGCGTGCGTCCGCGCCCATATCGAAAAGCCCCTGGGAGTTGGAATAGTCTCTCAAGAGTATGATCCCGTTGCCCGGCTTCCCAACCCTGCCGGTGAGCATCATGAAGTTACCGATTGCCTTCAGATCATTCCTCGACTTCTCCCACAGAGAATCGATGTTGTACACGACGACGATATTCTGGTCCGGACGGGCCACGAGGTCATAGAGTCTCGTGAGCTTCTCTTTACTCACACCGGTGAGCTCAGAGACGCCGCCCAGCTCAAGGTCCGCAACTGACTCTTTGAACGTCTCGTATCCCTCCGTCCTGCTCTCGATGAACTCGGTGTCTGCAAGCCCTTTGTCGATGACGGCTCTCGACATGCCCTGTATAAGGGCCGTGCCTGTGCCGCGCTTTGCATCGATCCAGAGGTCGGCAAACTTATTGAGCTCAATATCCGAAGAACTGACCATAACGAGCCGCGCTCCGTTCTTCTGGGCAGCCTTGATCTTCAATTCGGCAACCAGACTCTCCTCTGAAACGTCTGCGTTTACCACGAGGATCAGGTCGGCCGAGGCGAGATCATCCGTCGTGGCCGTGGATGTGGTGATGCCGAACATCTCATCCAGCGCATCCTGTTCGACGCCGTTCAGGAGGTTGGTGAAGCTGCCTACGTTATTAGTCTTCAGTCCTACGCGCGCGAATTTCTGCAGGAGGTAGAGTTCTTCGTTGGTCATGCGCGGCGAGCCGAAGAGGGCTACTGCTTCGGGTCCGTGCGTCTCGATGATTGTCTTAAGCCTGGTTGCGGCATAATCGAAAGCCTTATCCCACGTGACCTCTTTGTATTCGCCCCTCTTCCTGATCATCGGCTTCAGGAGCCGGTTCTCATCGAGCATGTACCTGTATCCGAACCTTCCCTTCGGGCAGAGATAGCCTTTGTTATGAGAGGCTCCATTCGTGCCGGCGATGGAGAAGAGATGCTCATGAAACACCTTGTACTTCAGGTTGCAGCCAAGGGAACAGAAGGAACAGACTGATTCGATCTCGTCGGATGCCCACGGCCCGGGCTTGGCAAACGCCACTTTCTCCGTGATGGCCCCTGTCGGGCACGCGCTTATGCAGTTCCCGCATGAGATGCAGTTGGTCTGGAGAAGCCTTTTCTCCATGGAAGGCTTTACCACGGATTTAAACCCTCTGTAGACGAAGCCGAGGGCGGATATCTTCAATATCTCCGAGCAGGTCCTGACGCACCGGCCGCAAGAGATGCACTTGTTGGGGTCGAGCGTGATAAAAGGGTGATCGCGGTCAACTTTGTACTTTCGTACATCGCCCACAAATCTCGTGAGATCGACGCCAAAGTCCGTTGCGTACTTTCTCAGCGCACAGTCAAAATAGGCGGAGCACCCGCATTCGAGGCAGCGTGACGCCTCATTGCACGCCTGCGCCCCCGTGAAGCCTACCTCAACCTCCGCGAGGGTCTTGATGCGCTCCGCAACGGGCAGTTCATGCATTTTTTCTTTCGCCATTTTCGGGTACTGCGCAAAATCACTTTCCGCGAGCTTTCCAAAGATTTCCTTGCGGCTCACGAACTCGATGCCCGCAGGTTGAGCTTTTCCCTCGCGGATATACTGGTCAATTGCGCTTGCTGCCATTCTTCCATGCGCTATGGCATCGATTGCTACAGCCGGTCCGGTAATCGCATCACCGCCCGCGAAAACGCCGGGAATTGATGTTTCGAACGTGCCCTTGTCCGTCATGATGGCCTTTGACCGCGTGGTCTTGAGCCGGCCATCAGCGGCAATCGTGCCCAAGTCGATATCCTGACCGATTGCCGATACCACAAAGTCGCACTCCAGAACGTACTCGGAACCTTCAACGGGAACCGGGCTCCTCCGGCCGCTGGCATCGGGTTCGCCAAGCTCCATGCGGATACATTTGAGACCATGCAAACGGCCATCTTTCGTAACGATGCCCGTCGGGGCGGAGAGGAAGCGCATCTCTATGCCTTCTTCTATCGCAGCCTCAATCTCCATCTCATTGGCAGGCATCTCCTTTTGGGTCCGCCGATAGAGAACGGTCACCGACGCTGCGCCCAGCCTGAGCGACGTGCGGGCCGCATCGATTGCCGTGTTCCCGCCGCCGACAACCACCACGCGGCCGAAGATCTTGGGCTTCTCTTCATCCGTGGCGGCCTGCATCTGGCGCAGGAAATCGGCGCCACCGATCACGCCAGGGGTTTCAGTCTCGCCCTCGAGACCCATGCCTTTGGCCTTCTGCGCGCCGATCGCCATGAAGATCGCATCAAATCCGTCTTTCTTAAGCGAGTCAATTGTGACATCTCTGCCGAGCGTCACGTTCATCTTCACGTCAATGCCCAGGTCTGTGATCCACTTGATTTCACGGTCGAGCATCTGTTTCGGGAGCCTGTATTCGGGGATACCGTAGCGGAGCATACCGCCCAGCGCCGGTGCCTGTTCAAAGATCGTCGCAGCGTGCCCTTTCAACGCGAGAAAGTAGGCGCAGGTGAGACCGGCCGGTCCTCCCCCGACGATGGCTACCTTCTTGCCGCTCGAAGCCGGAACGGCAGGTATCCATGGTTCCTCGATTGCTGGGGCTCGCGTCGCCCCCTCCCGTGGCAAAGCCGCAGGAGCCTCCCCCTCTGGCTCGCCGTGCTCGCCGGGGTTTCCACTGAGTGACTCGTGGAAACCCATGTCGATGTCCGCAGCGTAGCGCTTTAGATAGTCGATACCCACGGGCTCATCCACCATGTTCCGGCGGCAGACCGTCTCGCATTCTCTGACGCAAACGCGGCCGCAGACGAGGGGCAAGGGGTTCTTCTCCTTGATCAGCTTGACCGCTTCTTTATAACGACCGGCTGCCATCAGGGCGATGTATCCCTGGACGTCGACGCCTGCGGGGCATTTCTGGGTGCACGGACCGAGACAGTCCGCGTAGTGGTTGGAGAGGAGCAGCTCCAGAGCGGTCTTTCTCGATTGCCTGATACGCGCGTTATCCGTATGGATGACCATGCCGTCCGAAACAGGACTGGCGCAGGATGGAACCAACTTCTCCAATCCCTCCACTTCAACGACACACAGATAGCAGGAGCCGTACGGAGGCAGTTTGGGGTCATGGCACAGCGTCGGAATATCGTCGATCTCGTGTTCTCTTACAATATCGAGAATGGTCTGACCAGGGTCCGCCGAATACTTATTTCCATTGATCGTGACGTTCAGTTTCGCAGCCATATCGTCTTTCTCCGTCAGTTTTTAATCACTGCATCGAATTTGCACGTTTCAAAGCACTTCCCGCACCTGATGCAGAGCCCAATGTTGATCTCGTGCGCCTTCTTCTTCTCCCCGCTGATTGCCTCAGAGGGACAGGCCTTGACACACATGGCGCATCCTTTACACGCATCGGCGCGTATGCTGTAGGTTACAAGCGCGGCACAACTGTGCGCCGGACATTTTTTATCACGGATGTGCGCTTCATATTCTTCGGGGAAATATTTCAGCGTGGTGAGAACCGGATTTGGCGCTGTCTGCCCGAGACCACAAACCGTATTGTTCTTGATCTGATAGGCCAGCTCGCGGAGGAGGTCTACGTCCTCTTCCTTGCCCTTACCGTCAGTGATCCTCTCGAGGACTTCCAGCATGCGCTTTGTTCCGATCCTGCAGAAGGTGCATTTTCCGCACGACTCGTCCTCGGTAAAGCGCAGGAAGAATTTCGCCATGTCGACCATGCAGGTTGTCTCGTCCATAACCACCAGACCGCCGGAACCCATGATGGCCCCGGTCTTGTTGATCTGCTGGTAGTCAATCTTGAGATCGCCCATGGAAGCGGGGATGCAGCCGCCGGAAGGTCCTCCCATCTGTACCGCCTTGAATTTCTTGCCCTCTTTTATGCCGCCGCCGATATCGTAGACGATCTCGTTGATCGTGATCCCCATAGGGACCTCGGCCAACCCGCCTCGCGCGATCTTTCCTGCCAGCGCAAATACCTTGGTGCCCTTGCTGTTCTCCGTCCCCATGGATGCAAAAGCTTCTGCTCCGTTCATGATGATCCAGGAAATGTTGGCGAACGTTTCTACGTTGTTGATGTTCGTCGGTTTAGCCCACAGCCCCTTATTGGCGGGGAAAGGCGGCCTGAACCGCGGCATGCCCCGTTTGCCTTCAATGGAAGCAATGAGCGCTGTCTCTTCTCCGCAAACAAACGCACCCGCACCCTCTTTGATCTTTACGGAGAAATTAAAGGCTGAGCCGAATATGTTCTTGCCGAGGAACCCCCTGGCAAGGGCCTCTCTGATGGAGTGCTTCAAACGCTGGACGGCCTTAGGGTACTCTGCCCGCACATAGAAGTAACCTTCGTCGGCGCCGATGGCATAGGCACAGATCATCATGCCTTCCAGCACGGAATGCGGATCACTCTCAAGGGTGCTCCGATCCATGAAGGCTCCAGGGTCTCCCTCGTCCGCATTGCAGATGATATATTTTTTATCGCCTGAAGCCTGCCGGCAGAACTTCCACTTCACTCCGGTGAGGAATCCGCCGCCGCCTCTACCCCTGAGGCCGGAGTTTGTGATGACCTCTATTACCTTTTCCGGAGTATACTCTTTTAACACCTTTTGGATGGCCTCGTAGCCCCCGACAGCCATGTACTCATCTATGGAATTGGGGTCAATGATCCCGCAGTTTCGAAGGACAATCCTTTTTTGCTTCTCGAAAAAGGAATCATCCCCCGATGGTCCCGAGTTTTGTACGATCCACTCCTTTACGGGGCTATCGCCAACAACGTGCTCCGCCATGATGCGTTGCGCCTTTTCAGGCGTTACATCGCCGTAGAGGAAGGAATGGCTGGACTCATCTATGACTTCCATCAACGGTTCGCGAAAACACATCCCGTTGCATCCGGTCTCCTTCAGCGTGACCTGGATGTTCTCTTTCTCTATTGCGAGCCTAACGGCCTCTAGCGTTTTTTCAGCGCCGGCAGATACGCCACAGGTCCCAAGCCCTACCTTAATAGTCTTCATGCTCTCTCTCCTCGCTCATGCCGATTTGCCTTCAAGCGTATACCTTCGTTGTCGCTGCGTCGCTCTCCTCGACGTACTTTTAGTACGCCCGGGTACCCGCCGTGCGGGTGGGGCTCCTCGCTGCCGCCCGGGGTACCCGGCCGGAGGCTGGGTCGTCCACCTTGAATCCAAATCGGCATTACCAAGGGACAACGACACATCAAGAGAAACGTGCTTACTCATTGCAGTTTTCTCTATACTCTTTGAGCAGCTTGGTCACCTTCTTGGGCGTCAGCTTCCCGTGTGTCTCGTCGTTAATCATGATTACCGGCGATAAAGAGCAGCAGCCCAGACAGGCGACTTTCTGTAAAGTGAAGAGACCATCTTCAGTCGTCTCGTCGCCATTTACCTTTAATTCATCCTCGACGGTTCTCAGGATGGCCGTGGATGCGTTTACGTGGCACGCGGTGCCATCGCAAATTTTGATGATGTTTTTCCCCATCGGCTTGAGGCGGAACTGGGAGTAAAAAGTGATCACTCCGTAAATATCGGCCGCGGGAATGCCCACGACTTCACTTATGTGATCGATCGCCGATTCCGGGATATATCCATATGTCCCCTGAGCAGACTGAAGCAGGGGTATGAGCGCCCCCATTTCCCCCTGGTACTTCCACAGCTCAACCTTGAAATTGGAAAATCCGTTTTCACCCTGTCCCTTTTTCGTATTCTCCCTGGCCATCATCTCTTGTCTCCCTGTTCCGATTAGGAAAAATATGAAGCAGGTTAAGGTAAGTACAAAAGCAAAGGTTGAGAGAAAACCAGGAACCCTTCGCCTCTCCCAACCCTTGCTCTTACCTTCTCCTGTTTCTCACTCAACCTTCATTCTTGTCTTATCCTCAGCCGGTTCTTGTCTTTAACTGTATCACATCTCAAGCAGCGTGATTATCGGCCACTCCTTGACCCTCAGTACACCATCCATCTGTTTGAACTTATTCTTGACCGTGTTGCCGATCTCCGCGAAGCTCGTACCCTTCATCAGGAGCACGATGTCATACTTACCTTTCGTGCAGTCGCAATAGACAACCTGGTCGTCAAAGTAGAGCGCCGGGTAAATGCTCTCCAGCTTCTCTTTTTCGATCTCCAAGAGCACGTATGAGGATGTCCTGGCCCGCGCGGTCTGATTGGTGTAAAGCTCGCCCTCTTCCTTTTCGCGCCCGAGAGCCTTATCAACAGAGCCGATGATGTCCACTACATTCTCTCCAAACATGGGCAAGTCCACATTGAGCAAAGCCACTTCCGTCACGCCCTCAATAGTCTTGATCTTCGTTTCCACCGCTTCCTGGATCTCTTCGGGCGTTCCGGCCTGTAAGAGCAGCATCAGGTCATGGTCACCCCTGATCGCATCGCAATAAAGGACGTTCTCCTGAAAATAGAGGTTCCGGTACGCATCAAGCAGGTTGGCACTGCCATCGAGTGTCACAAGGGCGTATGCGCTGTAGGATTGAACCGGGACGGTCGCTTCTTCCTTTTCCACCACTGGAGCGGGTGCCGGGACCTGAGCCAGGAGCTCCGTCAGTTCCTCCATGGTGAATGGCTTTTCCAGATAGCCATCAGCGTGCTGCGCCCTTACAGCCTCCTCGACAGCCGCATCGCCGTGGCCCGTGATGATAATGACGGGAAGACCGGGATAGTTCAGTTTTATAACCTTCAGCAATTTTATTCCGTCGATATCGGGAAGCCTGACATCAACGATGGCGCAGTCAAGGTGGGTTCTCTTTCTCTTGAACATGTTAAGAGTCTCCAGCCCCTTCATGCCATTTTCGCAAGGTTCTGTGTAGTAACCTTTTTGCATCAAACCCAGGGCAACGCTCCGTCTCAAGGATGCCTCGTCGTCGATCAGTAACACTTTCTTTTCCATGATATGCTCTCCTTTTTGGTTTTTGTCGTGTTTCATGTTCTTGAGAGAGTATAAAGCAATAAGGATGCCAATATATAAACCATATATATTTCAGTATGTTATAGGCTTAAGGGCTAATAGCAGGGGTGTTCCGTCCGACAACAAATTGTATGCAAAATGTATAAATTATAATGATTACGACAGGTTACTGTACTGTTACATTTTTTTACATTTACAGAGAGACGCTAAAACGTTGTGATAGAGCGCTTTGCGAATGTAAACGGATCGTGTGTAAACAAATTTAACGGAAAGAGGGTAGTGACTGAGTCACTACCGAAAAGAGATGCCCGGACCGGATACCAGTCCGGGCTTGTATACTATCTTTTGACTTCTCCCTGCGGCTTTGGGTCTTGATTCATACTCGATGGCTGCATTTCCTGCTTGGGTCCGTTCTGATAGTTTTTCGTTTTTGCATCAGAGCCCTGCGGGTCGCCTGCCCAAGGCCGGTGAAGTCGGTCCGGTACTCCCTGCAGGATCGCCATTGCAGTGTCGCAGTCACACGCGAACGCGGGAAGTGCGTAAAAGACAAACAAAGACAAAGCCAGACCAATTGCCAACAGTTTCTTCATAGACACCTTCCTTTCATATCACCTTCATACCAAACATAAGACTTTTTTTGTCAAGAATCTAGTACAGGCTTGGAACCCGCGCCGATGCTGCCGCTATTTTTACTTGACACGGTCTCGATCCTCTATCAGAATAGAGCTGAGCGCGGGAGCCGGACCGCTTCCTCCCCGCGTTTCGTCGTCTTTCCAGATGCAGCCCGATATCGATGGATGTTATGACAACCAAAAAACAGAATCGACAGTGGAACCCTAAAGGAGGGCGGACATGTTTGAGCTGACGCCGGAGCAGAGAGACATCAAACAAGCTGCGCGGGAATTTGCCGAGAAAGAGTTCAAGGATATAGCACGGGAGCTGGACGAGAAGGAGCAGTTCGACGACCGGCTCTGGAAAAAGGCGGCCGACCTTGGATTCCTCGGGGTATTCATAGAGGAGCAGTACGGAGGA
>JADGQN010000405.1 GCA_017881765.1 Syntrophobacterales bacterium
CATTTCCGAGATGATTTTCAGGGCGAGGCAGGTCGCCCGGCAGGTATCGGTCAACACCTCAGGATACAAACTGACCCTCAATGTCGAGCGCGGTGCCGGCCAAGTGATCTTTCACCTGCACCTACACCTCACAGCCGGATGGACACGCCATACCGATTAGCGTTCATCGATATAGCTTCGTTGCCTTCCTCGTCCTGGTACGCCTCGGGTACCCGCTTGCGGATGGTGGCTCCTCGTCGTCGCCTCGCTCTATCTTCGAAGACTAATCGGTATCAAGGGATTCCCTCTTAGCGAGAAGAGATGGCGAGGAGTGGGGCGAAAGTGAAGCGGTGTGAGGGCGAGTTGCCCACTCAGAGGGTAGACTGTTGATTGCGGCGGAATTTCGATGCATACCGAGGCGAGCCGAGGCCTGGGCTACGGAGGCGTACCTAGTGGTACGCCGAGTAAGAACGGGCCGATGGGCAACGAAGGTAGGCGCGAAAAGCCGCCGCAATCACAGAGATCGGATCTCTCGTCGCATAAAAATCGTATAAGAAATGGCAAAACAGACAGCCGTGATCGCGATGAGCGACAGGATATACGGCAGAACGATAAGAATGCTCTGGCTCAAGGGAAGAGGTCCTGAGAAGCGCTCCTGAGAAATTTTTTCCATAGGGCCCACCAGTACCATGGTGCTTGTGGTCTTCCTCGTTGGATCGATTACCGTGGCCGTTCCGTAGGTGTAGAGCACCATGGGCGAGATGAGGGAGATGGCCCGCTGAATCTTGGCATTGCGCACCATGGCCTCGGGGTTTGACGAATTCGCGTCAGGCGCGGCAGCATTTGCGACCACGGTTGCCCCCATCGACACAAAAAAGGAGAAGAAGATCCAAAGAGCGAGAGAAGCCAAAGCGGACGTGGCGATGCTCCTGAAGATGATGGAAAAGAGGATGGAAACACCTAACCAGAAGGAGATGTAAACGATACTCACGATGAGGTATAAGAAGATGCGGCAGAGCTCTTCAACCCCCGGGATAACACCCACTATTTTGAGCCCCATGCCGGTAATGAGCAGAAGGATCGACGCCATCATAATGCTTATCGTGACAACGCCTGCCAGAAACTTCCCGTTAATGACCGCATCCCGGTAGAGGGGTTGAGAGAGGAGTTTGCTCAGGGTACCCTCGTTACGCTCTCTGTTGATGGCGTCGAATCCCAGTACAAGCCCGATCAGCGGACCGAAGAAGGCCACGAATTGAACCAGTGAGAAGACGACACCCCGCGAGATGAAGAGCATCAGGAAAACAAACTTGGGCTTTGCCACTCCTTCAAGGTCCTGCTTGATAGTGACGCCTACCATGTAGGCGATGATGAGGCTTACCATGGTGATCAACGAGAAGAGAATGATGAAGCGGTAGCTAGAGAAATGGTCCGCCAGTTCCTTTTTGAATATCGGTTTCCAGCCTTGCACGTTATGTCTCCTGAAAGTACTTCATGTAAAGCTCTTCTAGCGTGTACTCTTCCGCGCCAAGGCCCAGTTTCTCCTGAGCCAGCCGATCCATCGGGCCTTGAGCCACCATCTTGCCTTTGATCATGATACCGACACGACGGCAGAGCCTCTGTACCATGTGCAAAAAGTGAGAACATAAAACGATCGTCATGCCTTTTTCGCAGGAGAGGCTCTCGATGAGATCCATCATGCGGTTTGTTGCGTCGGGGTCCAGGCCCAGCGTGGGTTCATCGAGAAAGGCCAGCTTCGGTTCTTTCACGACCAGCTCGGCGAGACCAAGTCGCTGCCTCATGCCGCGTGAATAAGCGGCTACCTTTTTCCTGGCCTCGTCTGCGAGGCCTACAGTCCTGAGCGCGGCCTCAATCCGCTCGTCCGCTACGTCTCTCGGGATATTATTCAGTTCGGCGATAAATTTCAGGGACTGCACTGCATCGAGGTCCCCATAAAAACCCATATTTTCGGGCATGTACCCGACCATCCCCTTGACCTTGATGGAATCCCGCGTGGGGTCAACGCCCAGGACCCGCACCTTGCCGCTTGTCGGCTCGGTGAGGCCGAGCAGCATGAGGATGGTTGTAGTCTTTCCTGCACCGTTGGGACCGAGGAATCCGAAGACTTCTCCCTGCACTACATTGAAAGAAACGTGGTCCACGGCCACCTGGGTCTTATAGACCTTTGTGAGGTCCTCTGTTTCTATAATAGCCTGCTCGTCCATCGTTAACGCCTGCCCAGAAAGTGGAACAGCCCGGTAAGGCCAATCACCACAAGCACAATGATGCCTATGCCGATCCATCCCCAGGCAGTTGAAGCCTTCACCGTAACACGGAACTCCAGGTTCTTGGACGCCTTCTCCGTGCTTATGCCGAGCCCTACAGAGTAGTCACCAACAAGCGCTTCCTCGTAAGGGGTGATGGTGACCTCAACCTGCTTCAACTCGTTAGGCTCCAGAGAGGGAAGCTTTTCCGGCTTAAACTCGACCTTCCAGTTTTCGGGCTTGAAAGACATGAACTTTACTTCTTGCAGAGGAGCGGAACCCGTGTTCTTGACAAAGATCGATGTGACAGACGGCTTACCCTGTCTCGCGTCCAGCGTGAGCAAGCCACTGGGGGTGCCTGCGTCGAGAGAATACGTCCCCGTGAGCACTACCATCAGCTTGGCTTCGGCGCGCGCATCACCTGAGCTGACTCTCATGGTGATAGGATACTCGCCGGCCTTCATATTCATGGCAGGTTTCACCTGGATCGCGACCGTCTGGCTCGAGTTCGCCTTCAAGCGGAGGCTTGTAATATACTTGGTCTCATAAGCAGGCTTGAAGTTCGTTTCCCAGCCTTCCGGGGCCTGAGCGGAAAGGTCGAATACAGCGTCCCGGTCAAGCTTGCTTTCAACTTCCACGGAAAATTCAAAGCTCGCATCCGAAGGGCCGCGCAGAACAGGATACGACGTTGTCAGCCGCACTCCGCGCGCCTCCGTCCCTGCCATACGCTCTCTGACCTTCACGAAAATGACCTGAGCCATCTTAAACTGCCCATCCTTGGTCTTGGCCTGGATGTCGAACGTATAGTCGCCCGGCTTCACCGTCTTGTCCGGCTCGGCCTCAAAGACCACGGTCTTTTGCTCGCCCCAGGGCACTGAAACTCCCGTTATGGTGTACTGCTCCGTCTTTAGCCTCGCTTTCCACCCTTTCGGGATAGAAGCAATCGAGACATCGACGTTTTCATTAGTGCGCCCTTTGTTGTCAAAGATGAGGTTCATGCTGACGGCTTGCCCGAGCGGAACCTCCACTCCGGGGAACTCCGCTGACATCTGCATGGATCTCTCCGGTCGATTTTCAGAATCTTCCTTTTTCTTGGTCTCGGAAGCCATTGAGGCCCACCCTGAAAGAACCAGGCCCAACGCCACCAGGACAACCAGCACGCACAAATGGTGTGATCTTCTTTTACTCATAAACTTCCCTCCGATAAGAAAAGGATTGCATAAGTTTTCTCCTATTTTTTGAGGCCGAAGTTGTTAACAGGGGAATATGATAGTAAGTGCCCCGGGAAAAGTCAACAAAAAGTAAACAGCAAAAATAGTTGGTTGTTCAGATCAACGTACGGTCGGGGCGATACACTGTGAAAAGCCGCGATTATGACGGTGACTGGCCGTTGAGGTTTTCTCACGGCCAGTCACCAGTAGGAACTCTTGTCTTCCGGATCGCTCCTCAAAAGGGCATAACGAGGGCATGGCGCACCCCCGTATCCGCTTCCCTTACTTGCAGCCTTAACTCTTTCGCCTTTGTTGCTTCACCCGGGAAAAAGACAAAACCGTATGCTATCTCTCCGGGCCTCACGGGCCGGTTCTGCAGGCTCCTCTTATTGAGGTCTTCCCTGATCCTGGCCTGAGGCTCGGTATCGGTCGCTCCTTTGACCCCGCCCGCTGTTCCGCCAACGGCTGCGCCAACGGCTGCGCCCATGCCGGCCGCCCCGCCCACGTTCTGACGGGTTACTATGCCAATGGCCGCACCCAGGAGGGCGCCGGTAGCGGCTCCCAGAAACGCGCCCTTGGCGGCGTTAGGCGCAATGTTACCCATCTGGGTCTTTTTGGCGATGCGGTCGTAAGCCTGATTCTGATCGAGGACGGGCCATAAGTTGTTGGCATTGTCCACGAGGAATGTCTGGCCGGGAACGATCTCCAGGGAATGGTTCCCCTTGTTGTCGAAGATTACCTGCACCGGGAGGATGCCACTGCCACGCATGTCATAGCCAAAGGCTTGTCCCGCCTCTGTGGGATCATCGTAAGACTTCGCCGCGATGTCCGCGCCTCCCGCACGCGTAAAATTGGGATAAGCCATGGGCATCTTGAAGGGCACCACCTGCGGCTGGTACGTCTGACACGCACCCAGAGCGAAGGCCACCAACAGGGTACTGCAAAGAAAA
>JADGQN010000406.1 GCA_017881765.1 Syntrophobacterales bacterium
GACAAGGGAAAGAAAGATAAGGAAAAGGGTCAGAAGCAGAACGCCGACAAACAGCAACAAAAGGCAAAAAAGCAACTAGAGAAACAACCGAAAAGAAACCCTTGACAGAAAAGCTTGGTGCACTGTTTAGACCCATCCACTGACTTTACCCTGCGCTAAGCAGATTTTCCTGCACCGTCTCCACCTATGCATCCGTCATACTTCAGGGCCAGACCATCGCAAAAGGCCCCACGGAGCGCGGGTTCATCAGGACCTCGCAGTAATCAACGTCAGCGGATCTGGAAGCTGTACACAACTTCCATAAAATCCCTTGCGGTCGTCTCGTATCGAGCCTGGGAGGTGGTCAGACCCAGTTGGTACACTTTGTTCTTACTCTCGTCGGCAATGAGGTAAGTGAGCCCGGCGTAAGCAGGGTGCGCAGTTGCGCCCAGTTCCACAGCTTTTCTGCCGTTTATCGTGAGTTCTCTCGGTTGACGTACAATCCGACCGCCAACTTTTTCAAGCATGGCCGCCTGTAGTTTAGCCAAGATGAGTACGTAAGATTCCCCCTCCCCTAGCTCACCGTATTCGAGGTTTATGAGAGATTGATTCTGAGCGTAAGCGATAAGGACGTTCTTCGGCTTTCCGGAAGTATCGACCGACCGACCTGTCGGGACCTTGAAGCTTATGCCGTGCTCCTTATTGACGTACTGGCCTGAATTGACGTACCGGTCTGATTCCTTTTCTTCCCCAACCTCCTGTGGAGCAACGCCCGGAGGCGGCGGTGATGATGAAATGATAGCGTTCCCACCTTTATCCTTCCAGGTATATACGGCCGACCAGGCGGGCAGCGTAAAAAAGAGTATCAGAAAGAGCGTCATCATAATCCGAAGCTTCTTTCTCACCATACGATCTCCTTTTTCCGTTAGACATGCCACGCGAATGCACTATCGGACGGATTATCGCCCGATGAACCCGAGCCTTAAGCAACAGGATCCGCGCTTCACGCAGCTCCACATTGATGACAGGGGGGTTAAAGCTGAGCGACGAAGGAGAGGTCGTACGATCGAGGCGCTTTTCAGGGTCTCAAGCTGCTGCTGATTTGAACGTTGTATCCGGGATTTGGCCACCAGGTTCGGAGATGTGCCTTGTAGTGCTTCCGGAACCATGAATCCCAATGGGTTGGGGGAACACCTTTCTGCATCCACACGGACTCATAGCGGCCGGCCTCATCTTCCAACAACCCCTGAAAAAGAGCGCGATTGCGAGGACCAAAAACGGTCAGTTCGTCCCCGCCCCGCAACGGGAAGGACCACTCGCCATCGGGCATGAATTCCCGCATCGGCTCCTCCTTGCCGGTTTCATATCACTCCCCGATGCAACCACGAGATTCTTTCATATGGACCATCCCAAGTACCCGCAAAAACTCCAAGACGGCAGGATACGGCAAAGTGGGGCCGCAAAACATGATGAACGTCCGGAGCCGGCGCAATCCTCCCAGAGGTGAGAAGTCGCGCACGGCGACACGCGAGGCGTACACAGCCAGGGACGTCAAGGCGGAGAATGACTTGATCGCTTCAAGGCAGTCCGGCTGCAGGCGATCTGTGGTCAATTCCAGGGATTTCAATGGCAGCTCCCGCAGGTCTGTCAAGAAGCCCGCGGCTTGGCTGAAATCTGCTTTCAATTTCAGGGAGCGAAGATAGGTCAACGCTCGTAGCGGATCCGCGCCCAGAGGCCTCGGAAACCGGGAAGCAGCGCAGGCACCCAAGTCAAGCGCCAGGTCCGTGATATATGAAAAACGCGGCAGCGACTCCAGCAGGGCCTGGTCCGGGTGCCGGGTAGATCGTATTTCCAAGACCGTCAGGACGTCCGGATGGATAATTTCCAAAAGTGGAACCGGGGAAATATCGAAGCCGGTGAGAGTCAACTTCTCCAGGAAGCACATCGCGGACAAGGCTTCGATATCCGCTTCCGCGAGCGGTCTCTGGTCCCAGCCTCGCCATCCGCGGCCATTGATCTCCAATTCGCCTGTCAGCTTGGGAACCACGCCCAGATCTTCGGGCCGGTTCACAGTGAAACGTCCGTCTGCCATCAAGCCTCCCTCTTTAAATCTATTTTCGCACTTCAAGCCAACCCTTTAAAGAAACTTTCCGGCTTCCATAGTAGCGCTTTGGATCCTCCCCGACGTGGCCTCCCTGCCGATAGTAGCAAGTTACGCCTTGAATTTTCGTTGGTGACCCCCTCTCGTGACTTCGTCCTCAAGGCTCACAAATCCCGTTGTACCTGTCAAAAGAAGTTTGCGGCCTCACCAGAGTAGCGCTTCGTCGAGCGAGGAACGAGTCGTGAGCAGCTTAGACTTCAGTTCGGCGCGGAGCAAAACGTTCTTCTCATTGAATTCCAGCAGAAGAAGGTAAGTTGTCATAATAGGTCCACCGCCTCCAACTCCCGGACCTCCGGCAATGAGGTAGGCTTGTGCCTTCTGCCCCCGGCCCTCCACTTGTATCCTTGCGACAAATGTTCTTGCCGGGACCGCGGAAGTGTGGCAGACTTTCCGGGAGGCAAGATTGCAAAAGCTCCGGGGCCTGATATTTTTCATTCTTGTCGCCATTTGTTGTATCACTCAAACCGTTTCGGCATCGACGGCCGGAGAGGAGGGATCCGGGAAAGAGAGCTGGCTGCGGACGGGTGAGACTATCATTTACAGGAGTAACGCTCCGACGAAGGTTACGGTGATCGGCAACTCCGTACTGGTTCCCGTAACACTTGTCTACCAAAGCAATCAGGTTGACGTTCAGCTTTTGCTGGATACCGGCGCCTCAGGAACACTCATTAACACTGAAGTCGCAGATCGCTTAAACATAAATCCAAGCACAGCAAGAAAGATGCGAGGGAGGGTCGTTGGAGGGGCCGTTATAGAGGGCTACCAGATCACGCTAAGTCGTATAACCGTTGGTCCTCACGCAAAAGAGAACACCGCGGTTTTTGTCGTTCCGCACAAAG
Organism: Syntrophobacterales bacterium; assembly: GCA_017881765.1. Classification (GTDB taxonomy): domain Bacteria; phylum Desulfobacterota; class Syntrophorhabdia; order Syntrophorhabdales; family WCHB1-27; genus JADGQN01. Next base: position 2,980 of record JADGQN010000406.1, read on the forward strand.
GTCCTGCCGCGAAATATGACGGGCTTCTGGGGATGGATGTATTACGCGGCTTAAAATACAGCGTCGATTTCGAAAAGCAGATCATAATTTGGGAATAGTCAACCGGTTCAGTTTATTTCATTTGCGAACTTTCGAAGGCGGGCTCCGTCATGCCCTTTATCTATCTCCTGTGCTGCACTTTGAAGTGGAATGCGCCGAAACAGTGGCTCCTGCGATCAGCCGGAGCCACTGTTTGCTATGAGCACTATACCGTTCTTGCTACTTCTTTGCCGGCTTCGGTTCCGCTTTCTTAGGTTCTGCTTTCTTGCCGGCGTCCTTCACTTCAATGGTAGCTGCCTTCATCGTGTACTCGATGGTTACCTTGGAGCCGACCTTAAGGTCGCCTGTCACCTTGGTGGCGGCATCCTTGGCAATTTCCCACTTCTCACTACCCTTCTGCACCGTGATGAGATCATCCTTCATTTCCAGAACCGGGTCTGTTACCTGGTAGGTCTTGGGGCCTGCAGCAAAAACCAATGAGGAAAAGAGAATTATTGCGCCTGCAAAGATCAGCATCTTCTTCATAAACATGGTCCTCCTGTCATAAAATAGGATTACAGGTAGCCCTTGGCTACGCTGGAACGGCCTCGCGCTTGCACTACTCCACGGTAATAGAATCTTTGATCTTGTTGAACGTCCCTTGCTTGATCCCCTTGACCTTCATGATGTCCTCGGTCTTTTTGTAAGGTCGTCCGTCAATAATAGCCTGCGCTTTCACTGGTCCGATTTCCGGCAACGCGTCCAACTGCTCCTTAGTCGCGGTGTTAATGTTTACCTTTTGCCCCGGCGCAAGCTTGGAAGGCGCTGGACCAGAAGCCTTCGCAGGGCTCTTCTGCGGAGTGACGGCGGATGGCGACGGAGCAGCAGTCGGAGGTGGCGGAGCCGAAACTTTGGATTGTGGCTCTTGCGCAGCCCCCTTTGCGGCTACCGCCGGTGCAGCAGCTTTCACGGGGGCGGGCGGTGTTTCCGGTTTCGCGGCAGTGGGCGAAGTTGTGACTTTCTTTTCGGCAGGTGCCGGCAAGGCTGCAGCCGGTTTCCCTACGGTAACGAATGGCTTCATGCCGTCGATTGTCTTTGCGGGAACCCCTGCCTTTGAAAGGTCATTCACCGAACTGTACGGACGCCCGGCAATGATCTTTTTCGCTGTGGCAGGTCCCACACCCTTGATCGACTCCAATTCTTTCTCTGATGCGGTGTTCAGGTCGACCATAGGTTTTTGTGTCTGTGCATAGGCTGCCGTTACCGTAATGATGAGCCAAAATCCTACGAGCATCATGGAAAGATGCAGCCAACCGAGCCTAACCCGCGTGGTCTCAACTTTCTTTAGCATAGTGACCCCCTTCTGATGGACGTTAAATCCCCCGTACTAACTTGCCTCTTAC
>JADGQN010000085.1 GCA_017881765.1 Syntrophobacterales bacterium
GCCAGATTCTTTGTTTCATTTACATATTTGACGTAGTCTTCGTAGGCCTGCAGGATCGCCGCTGAGTCCTCGGCGTAGGGTCCCGTGAGCGACATGGTGCCACCGACATAGACCGATTTACCAGCCGCCGTAGCGCTGGCAGGTACGAACAATGATACCAGCAACAAAACAATTACTGAAGCTATTACTGCCGTTCCTGTTCTAGCCATATTTCCCTCCTTTCTACTCTTGTGATTCAAATTATGCCATAGATTGGCCGTTCTACCGAATGTAAAATCTCATCCCCCTTACTCTGATTCTTCGTGTGAAAAAGGCCATAGCCTGTAGTAGGCCTTGATCATTCCCCACCGGTGGGCAAGCCCCCTGGGTTCAAAAATAAGAAAGAGCATGAGGATCAATCCCCGTGTGATAAGAGCCAGCGAGGCGGCTGCCTGCGCAGCAACGGCTGCGGACAAGACGGGGCCGACAACGGTGACCAATTCATCCAACAGCTTTAGAGCCACAGCGCCCAGGATAGCCCCCGTGGTGCTGCCCATACCGCCGACAATCAACATGCCCAGATACCAGACGGAATCCATGAACGGAAACTGGTCGACACTCGCGAAACCATAGTAGTGAACAAGCAGTGACCCTGCCACACCCGCATATACGCAACCGATGAAGAATGCCTGCAGCTTATAGCTCCACAGATTTACCCCCATCACCTCAGCGGCCAGGTCGTTATCTCTGATGGCGACGAAGGCCCTGCCTACTCTGCTTCTGCCTATGTTTACAGCCAGGAAGGTAGCAAGGCACGCAATTACCATAACCAGGTAGAAGTAACTCGCTTTGGACATGAATACCAGACTTCCGATCTTTGGTTTGGGCACGGTTAAACCATCGGCGCCACCTGTTAAACTCCGGAGATGGAGCACAACCCAGATAATGATAAAATGGGCGGCTATGGTCGCCATGATGAGGTAGAAGCCCTTGATCTTGAGTGATGGCAGTCCGAAAATCAAGCCTGCCATTCCCGCGGCCAGGCCGGAGCAGGGCAAGGCCACCCAGAATGGCCAGCCAAGCTTGGCTGTCAGAATAGCCGAGATATAAGCACCGACCGCCATAAAGCCAACATGACCTATAGAGATCTGGCCGCAATATCCGGTTAGAATGTTGAGCCCGTGCACGCTGATGATGGCAATGCCGATCATGGTCATTATGGTCAGAATCCTGTCGCTGCAAAAAAGCGGGCAGGTGAAAAGAACGATGAGGAAAAGGCCCAGCATTCCCCATTGCAAAGGTGTGCGGAAAATAGCCATATCCTGCGCGTAACTTTCTTGAAAGGTGCCGGGCATCTGTCAGATCCTCTCTATCCTGACCAGACCAAATAGGCCATAAGGTCTGAAGATAAGCACAATGATCATAACGATGAAGGGAAATATCTGAGCCAGTCCTCCACCGGGCAGTAGCGGGTCCAGGTACCCGGCAGCCACATTCTCCAGCACGCCCAATATTATTCCGGCCACAATAGCCCCACCGATCGAGTTCACTCCGCCGAGCAGCACCACTGCGAACGCTTTCAGGCCGATCTCGGCGAGCGGTATCATGACGCCGGATACACCTCCCAAAAGCATACCGCCGATCACGCCAACGACACAGGCAATTACCCATGAGACAGCATATACCGTGGTTGCCTTGATACCAACGCTCTGCACCACCTGCAAATCCTCAGCAGTGGCCCTCATTGCCAGCCCTATTTTAGTATAGCGGAAGAGAGCCATGAGCAGCGCTACCGTTACAACAGAGACGATGAGCCCGATGAGCGACTCCGGGGGGATGGATATCTGACCGAGCTTCAGGGTGACGGTCGGCAACACTCCGTGGTAAGTCTTATATTCGCCACCCCAGATCAGAGTTGCCAGTCCCTCCAATACAGTGGCCAGAGCTATAGTCATCATGATCATGGCCAGTTCCGGCTGGCCAACCAGAGGACGTATGGCAAGGCGCTCTATTAACAAGCCCATTACAACAGCCACTGCTATTGCCAGTATGAGGCTGGCCCATATCGGAAGGCCGAACGGCACCAAAAACGTATAACCCAGGTAACCGCCGATCAGCACGAAGTGTCCCTGAGCAATATTAAAGGCGTTGGAACATTTAAGAATGATGACAAAGCCTATGGCGACAAGGGCATAGACCATGCCAAGTGCAAGACCGGTTACCACCAATTGCAGAAAGAAGTTCATCAGGCAGCTCCTTCAGCGGACTTGATGCTGATAGTAGTCTTTACTGTTCCCGTTCGCCCATCCCGGTACATGACCCGGGCCTCTATCGGCACCTCGGTCTCGTCACGGTAGATCGCATCGATAAGTCCGCGGTAACGCTCTTCCAAAAATGTCTTTCTCAGTTTCCTGGTTCTGGTCAACTCGCCCTCGTCCGGATCGAATTCCTTGTATAGACTGACATATTTTTTTACCCTGGAAGCGGGGGGCAAAGCGCTGTTTATTCTGTCGATGTCCAGCTTCACAAGGTCATGCACCTCCGGATTCTGGGAAAGATCGGCGAAGGTAGTATAGGCGACTCTCCTCTGTCCAGCCCACCTGCTGACGGTATCATAGTTAATTATTATGATTGCTGAAACGTATGCTTTCCGTGGGCCGGCGATTACCCATGCGTCCTTTATGTAGGGGCTGAACCTCAGCCGGGCCTCAATAAGCTGGGGGGCCAGGCTGTCCCCGCCAGCCAGGTGAATAAGGTCCCTCACCCTGTCGAGAAATACGACGTGTCCATCCTCCCTGATCAGGCCGCTGTCCCCACTATAAAACCACCCGTCTTTAAGTACCTCCGCGGTTCTCTGCGGATCCTTGTAATAACCGGTAAAAATACCTGGCTGCCGATAGATGAGTTCACCATTGTCGGCTACTCTTACCTCCGCTCCCTTGTGGACAGGGCCTACAGTCTCCAGCCTGATATCATCATTTGTCGCGCCGGTCAGAACTCCACCCTCCGTTGTCCCATACAGGCTTTTGAGAGGAATATTCAGGGCATGGTAGAACCTGAAGGCATCCGGGCTCAGTATAGCCCCGGTGCTGTAACAGACTCTGGCGTTAGACAGGCCGAGGCTGCTTTTGATGGACCTGAATAAGGCGATATTAGCGAGACCATAGAGTATCTTATGGAATAGGCCAGGCTCCTTCTTTTGGAACTTCAGATCGGCCATCCTGTAACCAATCGGCATGAGCAGGCGGACGGCAAACCTTTTGAGGGCATCAGTGCCGATAATCCGTGCCTGAACCATAGCTGCCTGACTCTCCCACAGCCGGGCTCCGTAAAAGACAATGCTGGGTCCTGTTTCTCTTGTATCCCGCTGCTGTGTTTCCGGCGCCTCAGCAAAGTTCAGGATGTTAGCCGCCAATAAGTGACAGCCGATGTCGAGGCATTGCTCCGTCATCCAGGCGGGTGGCAGGTAGGGGACTACGTTGTCATTCTCGTGCCATGGGTCGAGGCGCAGATAATAGTCAGCGCCAGCCCTCATAGTCCTGTATGTATAGACGGCTCCCTTAGGTGCCCCGGTGGTCCCCGAGGTATAGACGATCGCACAGGCATCATCAGCTTTGCCGGTTTCTACGAGCTGCTCAAAGAGCCCGGGACGTTTCTCTTCATATTTTTCTCCCAGCTGCAGCACCTGCCTGTACCCCAGCAACACAGGGTCGTTATAGTGGGCCAACCCCTTATAGCTCCAATAAATAATCTTTTTGAGCAGGGGAAGCTCGTCCTTGATCAGGAGCATCTTATCAACCTGCTCCTGATTTTCCACGATAGCAAAGCGAGCTTCGGAATTTTCAGCGATTTGCCTTATCTCCGGTGGAATTGAATCCGCGTACAACCCGACTGAAACCCCGTGGATGGCCTGGGCCGCCAGTTCGGCATAGTACCATTCCGGCGCATTATCACCGATGATAAGCAGCTTATCCCCGGGTTCAAACCCGAGAGATGCCAAACCGAGCGCCAGGGACCTGACGCTGAGATAGTAATCCTTCCAGGTGTAGGACTGCCAGATACCAAAGCGCTTGTGGCGCATGGCTTTTCGGCTGTCACCATACTTTTCATGGTTACACTTGAGTACCTTGGGCCAGGTATCGCCCTTATCTATGTCGACTCTTTCCATTCTTCAGTTTCTCTGATTTCTTCTGGTCTCATTCGTCCTACGTCCGAGCGCAAAGCGCGGTCGTCCTAGCCGAAGGCGGTCGTCCTAGCCGAAGGCGGTCGTCCCTCGGTTGCTCTTCTTATGCCAGCCATCTCTTCCTTCGATGGTAGTGCTTGACGTCACGATAACTCTTCTTGGAGCCAACTGCTGACAACCCCAGGTAGAATTCCCGGACATCCTCATTATCCCGCAACTTGTCGGCGGGACCACCCAAAGCTACCCTGCCATTCTCCATCACATAGCCGTAATCAGCAATGCCAAGGGCAGCCCTGGCGTTTTGCTCCACCAGAAGTATCGCCATCTTTTGATCGGCGTTGATTCTCTTGATGATTTCATAAATGTCTTGCACCATCAAAGGGGCAAGACCGAGTGACGGCTCATCCAAGAGCATAAGCTTGGGACGCGCCATGAGTGCCCGTCCTATGACCAGCATCTGCTGCTCACCGCCTGACAGGTAACCGCTTACGCGGCGACGAAGGTGCTTGACCTTGGGGAAGTAGTCAAAGACTACTTCCAGGTCCTCCTTGACTCCAGCTCGGTCTTTGCGACAATACGCACCAACCAGCAAATTCTCCTCAACAGTAAGGTGCTCAAGAACCCTTCGTCCTTCCATGGCCTGACTTATACCCATACCGGCAATGGCTTCCGGCCCGTACCGGTCTAGCCTCTTGCCATCAAAATTGATAGTGCCCACGGTGACCTCTCCTTCTTCCGTCTTGAGCATCCCCGATATTGCTTTGAGTGTGGTAGTCTTACCCGCGCCATTAGCCCCGAGCAGGGCAACGATCTTGCCGTCACCTACTTCCAGGGATACGCCGCGCAGCACCTGGATAACACTCATATAGACAACTTCAATATTGTTTACTTCCAGCATGTTCTCTCAGCTATTCCGTTAGGTAAACTCGCTTCATACGCATGCCTATTCTTCTTTCCCCAGATAAGCACTTATGACCTCGGGATTGGTGCTGATTTCGGCAGGAGTGCCTTCAGCAATTTTGCGTCCAAAATCGAGGACGGCAATCCTGTCTGCAAGGTCCATAACCACTCCCATATCATGCTCCACAAGAATGATGCAGCGAATCCCATCCCTCAGGACTGGCGTGTTGGGATAGGTAGCTCCCTGTCCTTCAAATAAATCAATTATGAACCGGGCGATATCTTCTTTTTCCTCCAAGTTCATCCCTGCCATGGGCTCGTCGAGTAGCAGGACTTTCGGCTCCAGGGCCAATGCTCTTGCCAGTTCGACCCTCTTTCGCATCCCGTACGGCAAAAGACCAACCACTTTTTTTCTGATGGGCGCTATTTCCAGAAAGTCGATAATCTCTTCCACAGTCTGGCGGTGCTCGATCTCCTCCTTCTGCGCCCACCCGAAGTATAGCGAGCCGGTGATGAAGTTTTGCTTCATAAGTGCGTGCCGGGCAGCCATGATGTTGTCCTGAGTGCTTAGTCCGGTGTACAGCTCGATATTCTGAAAGGTCCTCGCAATGCCGAGTTCGGCCAGCTTATCCGGACGCATCCGGGTGGTACGTTGCCCGTCGAAATATATCTCGCCTTGTTGAGGTTTGTAGAAGCCGCTTATGCAATTAAGGAGCGCGGTTTTGCCGGCGCCGTTGGGCCCGATGACAGCCAGTATCTCGTGCTCTCTGACGTCCAGGCTCACGTCAGAAAGGGCATTGACACCGCCAAAGCTGAGTATGAGATTCTCAATCCGTAATTTGACGTGGCTATCAGGTTCTCTGATCATGCTCTCCTGGACAGCACCATTACGTTTCGATAAATCACTCGGCAACGCCTTTTAGAGGGCGTTCGGACAATCTCGCGATTGACCAACAAAAATTGTGTTACTGATATGGGTTTAAGTCTATATCAAAAGATTCCGCATTTCTACAAAAATGCATGAAGAATCCGGTCATCAGTCGCCACCCCGATTTCCCCTTGATAGCGCTAGCGGTAGCGCAGCATCCCGCGAGGAAGCACCTTGTGGCGTAAATCCTGGAAGGACCCTTCCCAACGAAGGCTGGGCGTACTATCTTTAATAGAAGAGATTTTCACTATGGCTGATAAAGGAACCGTTTATCTTCTTGTGAGGGTCACATGAGCGATGACGCCGAAAGTTGTGTTGTGACAGGAGAGGATCTCAGGGCAGCCCTGACTGAGATGAAGGGCTACGTTGACATCACCGTCGAAGACCTCATGAAGATTTACACGCTGGCCCTGGAGAAAGCGCGGGTAAGGCAGGCCCATAGGATTCCCGTCAGTGGAGTGATGACAACCAACGTTGTCTCGGTCACGCCGGATGCCAACGTGCACGAGGTGGCAACGCTTCTGGCCGAGAACAAAATCAGCGGTCTTCCCGTGGTCGACGATCAGAACCGCGTGGTTGGTCTGATATCAGAGGCGGATGTGCTATCCATGACAGGCGTGACAAGAGAACATACGATCAAGGATGTCATCAGACATATTCTTGGCGAGTCCGTGCCAAAGCAGCGGCACGGGGAGACCGTACGAGACTTCATGACCTCGCCGGCCCTTACCATTACGCCCGATGCAGATATTCGGGAGGCCGCGGGGATTCTTGACGAAAAACGTATCAAGAGGCTGCCCGTCGTCGATAAAGAGCAGAGGCTCTTAGGGATAGTCTCAAGGGCCGATATCGTCAGAGCCATCGGAAAAACATGAAAGCACGAGGGTATCTTTCCAAGATGAAGGGCGGCGGGATGAGCCCACCGGGAGTCGGTTTGACGGAAATATTCTGGTCCTGGATCGGTTCCTTCCTCGGCGTAGCTGCCTGTGGGTTTCTCTCTATAGCGTACTTTGAGCCAATGGACCTGCTGCTCATCATAGGTTCCTTCGGGGCATCAGCAGTCCTCGTCTATGCGGCAATAAAGAGCCCCCTTGCCCAACCAAGAAACCTGATGGGAGGCCATATCATATCCGCTCTTATCGGCGTGGCTTGCTACAAGTTATTCGGAGGCACTATCTGGATGGCGGCAGCGCTTGGGGTTTCCCTGGCCATTGTGGCCATGCTGCTGACAAAAACGCTTCATCCGCCGGGAGGCGCAACGGCTTTGATTGCCGTCATCGGCAGCAAGAATGTGCACGACCTGGGCTTCCTGTACGCCGTATTTCCGGCAGGAGCGGGCGCGCTCATCCTCTTGATCATTGCTCTGATTGTCAACAATCTAGCTAAAGAGCGAAGGTACCCGGAATACTGGTTCTAATACCGATTCGCCTTCAAGTGTATACCTTCGTTGTCGCTGCGTCGCTCTCCTCCTGCCACCCGTGGCTTAGCTGCTTCCGCCCGCTGGAAGGTGGGTTGCCCACGGGTACCCGGCTAAGACAATACTCCTCGCTGCCGCCCGGGGTACCCGGCCGAAGGCTGGGTCGTCCGCTTGAATACAAATCGGTATAATTCCCGTCACTCCACTTCCTTGACCAATTGTCTGAATATCCAGCCTGTCTCTCGGGAAGGCAGTCTGACGTTAAACCAGTCGCCGGACTCATCGACTTTGACGACTATTGTTCCTTTTCGCAGGGTGGCCATGACTTTACTTCTTGTGCTGGGTTCGCTCCTGATATTGCTCCTTTTCAGAAGGACAAGGTGCGTTTCTCCCGGTAACTCAACGGTCATCGGTCTGGACTCCGGTTCCACACGCACTGCCCCGGGCCGCGACGAAGCAGGAGCGAGGGGCTGCACAGACGGCCGGACCTTTAACTTTGTGAGAAACCGGTCCGTGAATTCCTTGACCGTCGTATCCGCGAGAGGCTTCGGGCTCTCGTAAACGATGCTCACTTCCGCCGCGGGACCCTTACTTTCTACGCCGACCACCATGGTCTCGGATACCAGATCCGAGTTGCGAAGCCTGTTGAGCGTCACGATTCTTTGCTCCCTGGATGACGACGACACCCTGTAGCCCAGATCTAGTCCTGTTGAAACGGCCGCATTGTAAGTGTTATCCAGGTCCTGTTGGTTGAGGAAAAGTTTACCCGGCTCCGGATTGAGCTGGAGGCTCGTCTTATGCGGAGCGGAAGCACAGCCGAAAAGGATTACGGCACAAAGAAAACAAAGGGAACGATAGAGTAAACCGCGCATATCTTCTCTCCTTTTTTTAAAGTGCAGGTCACGTCGGGGTAATGTGGAGCGGGTGGCCTTATTCTATTCTACGTCACCTGCGCGTGTTGTCAACAGATTGTTCTTGCAGTTTCCGTGCCGAGCCGCATCGACCACCAAGTCTACTGAATATAACGACGGTAATTGCAGTGTATCTTATATCGATTTGCATTCAAGATGGACGACCCAGCCTCCAGCCGGGTACCCCGGGCGGCAGCGAGGAGCCCCACCCGCAAGCGGGCACGCGGGCGTACTATAAGTACGTCGAGGAAAGCGATAGCGCTAGCGAAGCATCCTGGAAGGAAGCATCCTGTAAGGACGCAGCACACCCGCCGGTGGCGGGTACCCGGAAGGTATACGCTTGAAGGCGAATCGGTATCACGACTTCCAGCTCACCAGCCGTGCCTCAAACAGCCGGATCAGTTGGGTAGTAGCAACTCCAATAACGACGATCACAAAAAGACTCGCGAAGACGTCGCCAAAGCGGAGTTTTGCGCCGTAATAGCTTATGTGGAAGCCCAACCCGGCATTGGCTGAGAAGAGCTCTCCGACAACGACGCCGATCAATGCCCGCCCCAGAGCGAGCCTCAAGCCCGCCACAATCATAAGAAGGGCTCCCGGGAGCGTAAACTTGAAAAAAAGATCAATGGTTCGGGCGTCGAATGACCGGGCGCACCGGATAAGTACCGGATCGATATTGCGCACGCCTGCCATGGTGTTAATTACAATCTGCACTATGGAAAAAAGGAAGGCCAGGGCGATGATCGCTTTGACGCCGATCCCGAGCCAGATGATGAAAAGGGGCCAGAAGGAGACCAGCGGTGTCGAATAAAGAAGCCAGACAAATGGGTCAAGCGCATACTCTGCCGGGCGATTCCAACCCATGGCAACACCGAGCGGGATGCCGACAACTGCGGATGCGCCGAAAGCAACGATCAGCTCCCAGAGACTGGTGCCAAGATCCCGCCACAAGGCACCGGTTACCGCCCAGTTCTTGAGCGCAACGGCCACCATGGTCGGGCTGCTGATAAGTATAGGGTCCGCCCACTTCAGTCTGGAAGCGATTTCCCAAAGGCAGAGTGCCGCCACGAGACCGAGAGTGCCGAGGAAAGGAGCGTCGAATCGCCGATACAGGTGCGCGAGTGTCACCACTGCGCCTCCGCCCTACCTTTGTTCACCCAGCCCTCGAGGCGTCTCATGAGATCGACAAAGACGAATCCAAGCACGCTCACTACAGCAATTAGCGCGATGAGTTCGCTCGTGCGAAAAGAGTTACCATAGAGCCCTATCAGTCCCCCGATGCCCTCGGTGGAAGCATACATTTCACTCACCACCATGCCCAAAAGGCCGCGGCCAACGCCAAGGCGTATGCCCGTCATCATGGGTGGGACCGAGCCGGGCAGCAGGACCTTCCTAAAAACATCCCACTCTGATCCGCCAAAAGAGCGCACCGCACGCACCCACACAGGATCAACCTCCCGCATGCCGACGGCTGTGTTGATCACGATGGGAAAGGCCGCGCCCAGAAAAACAACCGCAACCGTGGCGCCGAGTCCCACGCCGAACCAGACTACAAGGAGCGGCATTATGGCGAGATACGGCATCGTGTAAAGGGCCATCAACAGGGGATCAAACAGCATCGAAAAGAAACGGTAGCGGCCAAGCACGATGCCAACGGGTATGCCAACGATGAGTGCAAGCACGAAACCAACCAAAAATTCTTTCAGGCTGATAACAAGTGGCTGGAAGACCTCTCCCGAAACAGCCAACTCGACAAAGGCCTTAGCTACAAGACTGGGTCGGCTGATGTCGGCCACTTTCACCAAACCGAGCGGCATCGCGGCTTCCCAGAGGATGAGGAAGATCAAGACCGCCAGTCCCCCAATCCAGGCCCGCTCCCATTTCTTCACGATCCCGCCCTGCCTCCTGCCTGCCGCTGTGCCTCCTGCTCCAGAAGACCCCAGATGTGCCGCCGCAGGCGGACAAACTCCGCTTCGTCCTTTATCTCAAGGTTCCTCGGACGCGAGAGAGAAACGGGGATGATTTCCCTGACGCAACCCGGGCAGCCGGAGAGCACGACGATCCGATCGGCAAGATAGACTGCCTCGTCGATACTGTGAGTCACAAAAAGTACGGTCTTCTTCTCTTGCTCCCATATGCGAAGGAGTTCAGCGGACATGATCTCGCGCGTCTGGGCATCGAGTGCCGCAAAGGGCTCATCCATGAGAAGGATTTCGGGATTGACCGCGAGCGCCCGGGCAATACCCACGCGCTGGCGCATTCCTCCCGAGAGCTGGTGCGGGTGATGGCGTTCAAACCCCTGAAGGCCGACCATTTTGATGTAGTGACTTACGAGTGCCTCTATTTTCCCCCTGGGGACCTTATGCTGGAGTTCCAGACCCAGCATGATGTTGCTTTCGACGGTACGCCAGGGAAGGAGCGCAAACTCCTGAAAAACGAGCGCACGGTCGGACCCCGGGCCTGTGACCGGCTTCCCGTTGATGAGCGCCTCACCTCCTGATGGCCGGATAAGTCCGTCAACAACAGAGAGGATCGTGCTCTTTCCGCATCCGCTCGGGCCGACGATGGTTACGAATTCACCCTTCTCCACTTTCAAATCAAAACTATTCACCGCCAGGAATTCGCCCCCGTCGGGCTGTGGGAAGGTAACCATTACCTGACGCAGATCGATATGTACCAAAGCGCCTCCGTTCGTAAAACCTATTTCCGCCACTGATTCTGTGTTTTCAGGAAGCTCGAATCAAGCCACTTGCTGTCAGGCCAGGGCTCCGTTACATCGCCGGCCTGGACAGCTATCTCCCACAGGACCTTCATACCTTTCTGGGCAATGCGTCCGTCCGTGTCCCACCAGTCCTTATACTGATCGATGAACTTTCGACAATGCTCGATCTTGAATTTTGTCATTTTGTTTCCAATCTGGGCTGCCTCTTCCGGATTGGCCTTTATCCATTCGATAGCCTTCCCCTGAGCTCTCAGGTATGCCTTGATCGTGTTGGGATTCTTGGCGATGTACTCCTCCTTGGCAAAGACAACGTGGAGCGGCCAGTCGGGCGCTATGTAATCTTTCTGGCTCATCAACTTCACGAAGCCTTTTTCGGCGGCTATGTACGTGTTCGGTGCGCTCAGGATGCTCGCTTCGATCTGACCGGCCTCCAGTGCCGCAAGACTCTGCGGCGATCCTCCCAGCTGGAGAATCTTGATGTCCTTCTCCGGGTCAAGACCGGCGGCGCGCACTGCGTAGCGCGTAAGAAAGTCCGTCAGCGCGCCATATTTGGTCACAGCATAGCGGCCACCCTTGGTGGCAGCTATCGACTTGAATTTCGGCAATGCATACCATTCGAAATAGGGCTGATTGAAGCCGCCCCATATTGCCTTGAACTTTTGTCCTGACTTGATGCTTTCCACCAGGCCCGGCACCGATGAAACACTGAGGTCAACGGTCCCTCCGGCCAGGGCCTGAAGCACGTCCGCATCTCCTTTGAAGGCAAACACCTTGACGTCAGTTGTCCCTTCCTCCTTCAGGAACCCCTTCTGATCCGCAACCCAGCAGGGAAGATAAGAGAGAGAAGGCACCGCGAGGCCCACATAAAGCTTGTTCGTCTCCGGCTTGGCCTTTTGGGCAGCGGCAGGATTCCAAAGACCCACGATCGCTACCATAAGACTGACCCCGGTCAAGGCTCGTAACATGGAACGTGCTCTCATCATCGTTCTTACCTCCTTACGCAGGAAATAGGCATCGGAGCCGGTTTCTATTGTTTCTATTTTTCTTTAGTTTATCTGGTTTCTCTGGTTAAACGAGAAAAACGAAAGAAACGAAAAAAACCAGAGAGACCTAATGACCGATTTTGGCCATTCCCGGCGTCCTACTTTCGCCACTGGTTCTGGGTTGAGAGGAAGGTCCGGTCGAGCCATTTAGAATCGGGCCAAGGCTCCGTCACATCACCCGCCTGCACAGCTATCTCCCACAGGACCTTCAGACCTTTGCTGGCTATCCGGCCATCTGCAAACCAGTAATCTTTATATTCTTCGATGAATTTGCGGCAGTATTCCACTTTGAATTTGGTCTGTTTGGCTGCGATCTGGGCTGCCTCTTCCGGATTGGCTTTGATCCAGTCTATGGCCTTCCCATTTGCCCTCAAGAATGCCTTGATGGTATTCGGGTGCTTGGCGATATAATCCTCTTTGGCAAAAACGACGTGAAGCGGCCAGTCAGGTGCTATGACGTCCTTCTGACTCATAAGCTTCACAAAGCCTTTTTCGGCAGCCGCGTAAGTGAAAGGCGCGGCCAGGATCGCCGCATCAATCTGACCCGCCTCAAGGGCTGGAAGGGTCTGCGGCGATCCGCCGAGTTGTAGGATTGTCACGTCCTTTTCAGGATTGAGCCCGGCTGTGCGCAGCGCATACCGGGTGAGAAAGTCGGTAAGCGCACCGTACTTGGATATCCCGTATTTCCCGCCCTTGGTCTGGGCAATAGACTTGTACTTCGGCAATGCGTACCATTCAAAATTGGGCTGGTTGAAGCCTGCCCAGACTGCCTTGAACTTCTGCCCTGACTTGATCCCCTCGATGAGACCCGGGACCGAGGAAACACTGATGTCGACGCTACCTCCCGTCAACGCCTGGAGCACATCCGCGTCGCCTTTAAAGGCAAGCACCTTGACCTCGGTAACACCTTCGTCCTTTAAGAATCCCTTCTGATCCGCGACCCAGACAGGCAGGTACGTGAATGCAGTCAGGGCGAGGCCGATGTTGAGTTTGCTGCTTTCCGGCTTTGCTTTCCCCTGAGCAAACGCAGGCCCCAAAAAGCCGCCGGCCGCGACAACGAGCATGGCCACAAAGCAGACCACAGTCACGGCTCGCGATGCGTGTCGAATTTTCATGACAGTACCTCCCTCCCGTTCAAGGCTTCTTACGTTTCTCTACGTCATCAGCCTTTATATACTTCGACATGGTCTTTTCGCGTATCGAGCGCACATACTCCACGATCTGTCTGTTCGTCATATGCTTCTTCTCATCATAATGATCGCGATGCACTATCTCGCTCAATTTCCTTCTCGTCGTCTTTTTGTGCGGACCATCCGGATAACCGACCGGGATGACCTGGTAGAGGGTCATCACATCAGGCACGCCCAGGAGCTGCTTGAAGCTGCCCTCGATATGAATGGTCACCCACTGCGAGCCCAGTCCCAGGGCTGCCGCCGCCAAATGCATCAGCATGCAGGCATTTGCCAGGGCATCGGTAAGATGCGACTGATGGCGTCCCAGGGTGTGACCTCCCATGACCGTCGTCCACTGTCTGCGCCCATCCCCGAGCACAACAATGAGCGCCGG
>JADGQN010000407.1 GCA_017881765.1 Syntrophobacterales bacterium
AATGACAGCAAGAGCATGACTATCAAGAAAGCAAGGGCTGACGCAATCAAGGTATTAATACAAGCACATTAACCTATTTACCCCTCCCTCCCCCTCAAGGGGGGAGGGTCAGTGAGTGGGTGATGTCACGTTATTTATTACGCTTTTTGTATTAGTTTTCTTGTGATGTCCTCTCTTAGCGCCTTCTTGTCCCGTTTGCCGACCTTCGTCAAAGGCATGCCCTCGATCAACTCCAGCCGCTCGGGTAACTGCATCACGGACGCGCCCACGTTCTTGAGGTGAGCGATCATCTCCTCGAAGGTCAGCGTCATACCCGGCTTGCACTGGACGTAAGCGCATATGCGCTCGCCCAACGCTTTGTCCGGCATGCCGATGACAGCTACCTCGGCAACTGCCGGATGCGAGCCAAGGAGCCGCTCGATGCCGACCGCGCTGATGGTTTCACCGCCACGGAGGATTGTCTCCTTGATCCTCCCGGTGATGGTGATGATGCCCGATTCGTCGATCTTTGCCAGGTCTCCGGTCTTGAAGAAACCTTCGTTGGTGAATGTGCCCGCATTCTCCTCGGGTGACTTAAAGTAGCCCGTAAAGATCGTCGGGCCTTTCGTGCAGAGCTCACCCTCCTTATCGGGTGGGAGTTCCTGCCCGTACTGATCGAAAATCTTGAACTCCGAATAAGGACAGTCTTTCCGGCCCACGGTGAAGCACGTGGTCTCTATGTCGGCATCGAGGGGCGTCATGGCCCCGGAGCCCTCAGACGATCCAAGCGCATTTGCGAACTTGCAGCCGAGGACCTCATACACGCTCCGCACCAGCTCCGGACTGCTCGGCGCACCGCCTGAATAAATCTTTTTGAGCGAGCTCATATCGAACTCTTTCAGGCGGTCGAAGGTGACGATCCTCTGCACAACAGCGGGAACCGTGGGAAATGCAGTCACTTTCTCGCGCTCTATAACGCGGCAGATATCCTCAGGCTGTGTGGAATCACAGAGCACGAACTTCGCCTGGTGGTAAAAACTGCCGCCGACGCCCATCTGCATCCCCTGGCCGTGGCTGACCGGGGCAACGGTCAATATCACGTCCGTACGGTTTATGTCCCAGCGCGCATTGTGGTGCTCCACGCTCGTAATGTAATCGTTGTGGGCCCGGGCAACCGCTTTTGGCGTGCCTGTCGTGCCGCCGGTAGGGACGATGATCGCCATCTCCATAGGATCGGGCCGTCTGGCTGCCAGGGCTTCTTTAGTCGCCGTCGTCAGCGTGCCCGCTTCTATCAGATCCTCCAGGCGGATGAACGCTTTGTTCTCCGGCGCCCTCACCGAAATGAGGTGCTTCAATCCTCTGCTCGTCTGCCTGACTTTTTCCAGGATTTCCAGATAGTCGGTGTTCTTATAATGTTCGGGCCCGATCCACGCCACAGGGTTGCTCAGGCTCGCAAGGTAGCCGATCTCCGCGACCCCGTGACGCGCGATCAGCAGCACAACGATTGCACCCACCTTCTGGAGCGCAAAGAATGAAAAGATAAACTCGTGCCAGTTCGGCAGCTGCAGCATGACGAAATCGCGCGGCTTTATTCCCAGGTCGATGAAGCTGATTGCAAGTCTGTCTACCTTTTCGCGGAGCTCCTTATAGGTGAAGCGAGCCGTATCATCGACAAGGCCCTCCTTATCCGGATAGAGATCGGTGGCCTTATTGAACAGGTCACCCCAAGTGAGATCAAGCCACCACCTGTTCTTCAGATAGCGCTCGACGTCTTCGGGCCTGAAAGGCACGTATCCTTCTACCGGCATCGATAACCCCCTTGTCTTTCGAACTCCCTCTTCAGCCGCCCTGCTTTTCCTTTTCTTCCAGCAGATCGAGAATCCGGTGTGGATAGATGGGAAGTTCCTTCACCCTCACCCCGGTGGCGTCATAGATCGCATTGGCGATTGCCGCGAGCATGCCGGAAACGAGACCTTCCCCGACCTCTTTGGTATCGTAGTGACACCCCTTTTCATACTTCTCCGTGATGACGTGTTCCTGGTGATTCTCCACCATGTCCAGCGAGCACGGTATTTTGTAATCGAGAAACGAGGGGTTTATGACGCGTCCTTTCCGCAGAAGTACCTCCTCGCCCAGCGCCTGTCCCTGCGCCATCGATATCTGACCATCGACCTGACCCTCGACGAGGAGCGGATTTAGAGGAAAACCGCAGTCATGGGCCACGGTCGCCCGCGTTACCTTCACCATTCCCGTCTCAATATCCACCTCTACCTCCGCCACTTGTGCGTCTGACGCGAAGTTCTCACTCCACCGGCCTTTCGTAGTGGCAAGACTGGGGTGCGTAGGTTCCGTCCTCATGGTCCGGAAATGTCCCTCCCCGATGATGGAATCGCCTTGCCTTTTCAAAATACTGGCCGCAATCGCTTCCCGGTATGAGATGCGCCTTTCCGGGGCTCGTCTCACGAAGATCTCCTTGTTCTTCGCTTCCAACTGGCCGACGTCCGTATCCAACTGCTCGGCTGCTACTTCAAGGAGCTTCTTCATGACCGCCTCGGCTGCCGTCTTCGTCGCATTGCCGGTCACGTAGGTCAAACCGCTGATCCATGAACCGATGTCCACGGGCGTCGTTTCCGTATCGGCCGCCACGAGCTGGATCTCTTCCATGGTGATACCCAATTCCTCTGCCACGATCTGACAGAGAATCGTATTGACACCCTGGCCCATATCGAGTGCCCCCGTCAGCAGTGTGGCCGTTGCGTCGTCATTCAGCTTGACGATGACGGATGAGCTGTTCGGGTAGACAAGGGAACCACCGAAGTACGAGGTAAGGCCCATGCCTATGCCGTGCTTAATCGTCGATCCCTTCTCTTCATCCCGTTTCGCTTTCCCGTATCTGCTGGCGAAATCCGTCTGTTTGGCCACGCGCTGGATGCATTCGATCAGACCGTAATTCTTCGTTGAATCACCGTTCGGCAGTATCTCTCCCGGCTTCCGCGCGTTCCGGAGGCGTATCTCGACCGGATCAACGCCCAGTTCTTCCGCGAGCATGTCCATCTGCGATTCGATCGCGAAGCGCATCTTGGGTGCGCCGTGACCGCGCTGGGGACAATGGACGGTGTTATTGGTATAGATGGAATAGCCCTCGTACTTGAGGTTTGGGATGCGATAAGGGGCCATTGCGAAACCCCATGCGAGGAAGATGATGACAACGCCGCTTCCCCGGTACGCCCCACTGTCATTGATTGTCCGTATCTGCTGGGCCACAATGGTACCGTCTTTCGCTACGCCCGTCTTCAACTCGATGATGAGCGGCTGTGCGTGGCGCGCTGCCTTGAAGACCTCCTCGCGTGAGTAGACGATCCTGACAGGCAGACGGCACTTCATGGAGAGCAGGGAAGCGATATACTCGTGCCCAAACAAGTCGACCTTACCCCCGAAGGCGCCGCCGACGTATGATCTCAGGACGCGGACGTTGCCGAAGGGCAGTCCCAGGGTCCGGGCGAGCTTGGAACGCTTGATAAAAACGCCCATGCTCGAGGTCCAGACGTTCAGCTTGCCCGAATAGTCGAAGCTGGCCACCGTCGCCTGGGGCTCCATATAGGCGTGCGTGCGGAGCGGGCCGGCGAAACGGTCCTCCCTCACGAGGTAGGATTCCTGGAATCCCTTTTCCACGTCGCCCCACGACGTCTCGGTCTTCCCGCCTATGTTCATGTAGGGGGCCGAGACCTTCGGATGGGACGGATGGATTTCGGGCGCGCCGGGCTTCATCGCCTCCTCGACGTCGAAAACCGCGGGCAGCTCTTCATATTCTACCTCTATGAGCCGCAGTGCCTCCTCGGCCGTCTCCTCGTCCACCGCAGCCACGCCTGCGACCTCCTCACCCACATGACGAACTCTGTCTACGGCGATAGGGTACTGGTCAGCGGGATAACGGGGCGTCTCGACAAAGCCGTGCTTGATCTTGAGCGAATCCCGCGCGGTGACGACGGCCTTCACGCCGGGCAGCCGCTCCGCCCGTGTTGTATCTATGTTGACGATACGCGCATGCGGGTGCGGACTCCTCAGTATCTTCCCGCAGAGCATGCCGGGGAGTGTAATATCGACGGTATACTCGGCCGCTCCCGTTGCCTTCACCGGCCCATCTCTGGGCGGAATCGGTTTTCCGATATACGACAGTTCGTCCATGTCAGCGACCTCCTTTCATCCGGGCCGACGCTTCCCTGACGGCTTTGACAATGCTGTTGTACCCTGTGCACCGGCAGAAGTTTCCGGAGATCGCATGCTTAATCTCCCCGTCGGTCGGCTGCGGATTGGCGGCCAGGAGTGCCGTCGCGGTGAGTATCATGCCGGGACTGCAGAAGCCGCACTGGATCGCGCCGGTATCTACGAATGCCTGCTG
>JADGQN010000408.1 GCA_017881765.1 Syntrophobacterales bacterium
TTGTGCTTTTCTTTCAGGTCGTCGCCAGTCGGGGCCCAGCGGGCAAATATGTCGCTCTCTGCACGGCTCCAGTAGGCAAACGGCCCGCCATACAGCGTCAAATCGCGGCTGCCAACCGGTATCTTGTACTGGGCCGAAACGCCGAGATTCACGGCCCATTGGTCGCGAGCCACATGGTCGTGATCCGCATACCAGCTCCCGTCGACGAAGGGACCGATGGCAAAATTCTTGTACCGGTACATAACGCCTTTGAAACCCAATGTTCCGTAAGGTTCGGCCCCGTCACTATGGTCCCGATGCCGGTAAAGGTCGAGATCCGCTGCACCTAATCTTCCATAAACCTCCCAATCCTTAAGGAAGGTGTAGTTTCCCTGCAGGTAGTACTGGTTAGACCTTTCACGAAGCGTGTGATCACCCTCCAACTTCATTTTGGTCCGGTCCAGCCAGTATCCCAATCCCAATGAAAATTTGCCGGTGTCGGCCATCGGCTCAGGCGGACCGAACTGACCCGCGGATGCTGCGCTCACGATAAACAGAGTCATCAAAACAAATGCGATAATGCCTTTCATTCACTTCCTCCTTGCAGTCTTTCATTACGTTTCATGGTCAACACCAGGTTCCCTTCATTCATAGACCCGTGTTTGGACACGGGTACCCCTCTTCCGGGTACCCGGCTAAAACGATTCGTATCGCGTCCTTCCAGGATGCTCCGCTATCGCTATCCTCCTGGTCGCCCGGGGTACCCGGCCGCAGGCTGGGTCGTATTTTTGAATGCAACTTGGTGTAATGTGTCGACTCAACCCATATTACTTACCGAATCCCCATCTGTCGCCATGCCCCATTCCACGGCCCATTCCACGGCCCATGGGCATCCGGTCGAGTTTTTGAATCTGCTCGGGCGTGAGTATCTTTCTGCCCTCGATCATCATCTGCGCCCTTGTATCCATCAATCTTTGCCGCAGGGAGCTTACTTCCTTCTGCTTCGCCAGAAGCGTCGCATCATCGACCTTCGGATCAGTGAAGAGCTTGCGCATCTCCAGACGTTTCACCGCGAGATCGTACCTCAGGTCGTGGGTCTCATTACGAAAGCGGCTTCTCAATTCGCGCATCTTGGTTACCTGCTCCTGTGATAGACCGAGATACGATACTATGCCCCGCCATGCTCCGAACCCTGGCCCGGGACCGCGATGAACATCGCCGCGCCCGAACTGTTCGTGACCGGTCGAAAAAGCCGGAGGCCCGGCCGGATCGGCATCAGGTGACGCTGCAAGAACGGCGGTTCCCATAAAAACCAAAAGTGAAGCAAAAACAGCCAGACACGATTTCTTCATGTTACCCTCCTTAATCTGAAGTCCGTCGCACGTATGTGCGACTCGGAAGCGTGAGCGCTATCGTCCATCGTCCTAGTCACGCTATGCGTGACGGTCGTCCTAGCGAAGCGGTCGTCCTACGGTCCTTACCCGGACGGCATGGGCGGTGGCTGTTCGATAAGGGTGGGGGGGTTGCCACCGCCCGGATGCCGAAGGGGTCCGATATGTGGACCAGTTGCGCAAGTGGAGAATAATGCCATCTAAAAGGTTAAGTCGTGAGGAATCTCAGAAAGGTTACAAGGAGGTTGGTTGTCCTGATTGTAACCTTTAAGGGCGAGCTTACGACTTACCTTTGAAGCGGCGGAATGATTAGAATATGGTAGTTCAACCGGGACTACAATGGATGATACTTCTTCCAATCAGGATGATGATGAAATCGTCTGTCAGGTGGTTGCCGGCAGCGTCAATGCGTTTGAACACCTGCTGAAAAAATACCAATACCTGGTGCTCGCTATAGTCAAGAAGCATGTGCCGTCCGATCAGATAGAGGATTCGGTGCAGGATGTGTTCGTGAGAGCCTATCGATCATTGCCAACGTATAGAGGCAAGAACAGCTTCGGCCACTGGCTGTCCGTGATTGCCGTCAGAACCTGCTACGACTTTTGGCGAGAGCATTACAAGTCGCGGGAACTCCCGATGAGCTCGCTCACGGGAGAGCATCAGGTGTGGCTGGATGCGGCCCTGTTCGAGAACTCAAGCCAATCGTTTCGCGAAGCAGGGCTGCAAAAGGAGGCCAGGGAGATTCTGGACTGGGCCTTGGACAGGCTATCGGCCGAAGACAGGATGGTGCTGGAACTGGTCTATCTCGAGGGTCTTTCGGTGAAGGAAGCCGCCGGCCAACTCGGCTGGAGCACGGCCAACGTGAAAGTGCGACTATTTCGTTCCCGCAAGAAGCTCCACGCGTTACTTACGGGAGCCATTACACATGAAAGGAGTGACGCATGAAAAGCTCCAGGAATCAACTGGAAAGGCTCACAAACATTTTGAGGCAGGCCTATCTGGGGAAGGAACGCATCGAGGTTGGCGACCAATGGCAGAACAACGTAATGGTTCGCATTCGCCAGATGGGTCCGGTTGCGCACGCGCCCGGTTTCCTGCCGACGTTCGAGCAACTCTTCTGGCGGCTTGCTCCGGCTACCTCTCTATTGACGCTCGCGCTCGCCGGGCTTACGATTGCAATCGATTTCGTCTTTGAGTACGATCTCTTTCAACTACTTCTGAATGCCGTCGAGGACTCGGCATTGGTACATCTGTTCGGTGTGTAATACCGATTTGGATTCATGCGGAGACCGAGGCGGTAGCGAGGAGTTGACGCAGGCGTACTCAGAAGTACGTCGAGGAGAGCGATAGCGAAGCATCCTGGAAGGACGCAGCACACCCGCCGGTGGCGGGTACCCGGAAGGTATACAATTGAAGGCGAATTGGTATAAGGAGGCAGTATGAATACCTGGAAATTAGTTTCGGGTGTGGCGCTTGTCTTCATCGTCGGTGCCCTGGTTGGTTCACTGGGCACGCGCTTCTATCTCAAACATCACTATCGCCCCTTCATGCTGGAACCCAGGGACAGAACGGCCTTCATCATGAAAAGGCTTTCGAAGGATCTCGGCCTTTCGCAGAGTCAAAAGATCGCGGTAGAGAAAATCGTTGCCCAGACGGAGGAGAAGCTGCGCGAGCACTTCCGCCAGATGAGGCCTGAAGTAGAGGCCATTATCGACGACAGCTTTTCACAGATAAGAAAAGAGCTTGATGATGGTCAGAAAAAGCAGCTTGACGCACTGAGAGAGAAATTCGAGAAACGCCGCCAGGCGAGACGAGAAGGAGCCTTTCCAAAGCCGCCGCCAAAACCGGAGTAATCCATGTTTCTGCAGGCGAGCCAATATCAGTATCTACTTGCAAAAGTAAATTACCCCGCTGTTAAGCTTCTGCTGTCATTCCGGCGAATGCCGGAATCCAGATTCTACAAGAATTTCTGGACCCCGGTTTTCACCGGGGTGACCGACGTTTGAGAATGCAAGTATTCATGCAAGTAAGCACTACTCATCCGGTGCTTCTTTCACTAAGGTCTCCCTTTGCCTGCCTACCCGGGGGATGAGGGAACTCAATAGAATCAAGATTGCGGCTACAATCAACACAGCGGAAATAGGGCGATGAAAGAAAATACGGAAATTGCCCCGTGAGGCCAGCAGTGACTGGCGAAGCGCCGTTTCCATAATGGGACCGATAACCATGGCGAAGAGCAGAGGAGCCGGTTCAAACCCCGTCTTACGCATCACGTAGCCGATTACGCCGAAGATGAGCATGATCAATATTTCGTAAGCATTGTTATTCACCGTGTAGACACCTATTAAACAGAAAAGCAGGATAAGCGGAAAGAGTATGCCATAGGGAATCTTGAGGAGACGGACCCAGATGGGGATCAAGGGGAGATTGAGAACCAGAAGAATAATATTGCCTATGTACATGGACGTAATAACTCCCCAGAAAACTTGTGGGTGCTCGCTGACCAGAAAAGCACTCGGTTTGATGCCGTGAATCATCATGGCCCCGATCAAGAGCGCCATGATAACGTTGGACGGAATGCCCAGGGAAAGAAGCGGGATCATAGCGCCGCCCGTAGCGGCATTGTTCGCGGTTTCGGGACCTGCAACCCCCGCGATCGCTCCATTCCCGAAGGTCTCCGGGTGGCGGGAGATGCGTTTCTCCGTTGCGTAGGAAGCAAAGGATGCCATGATAGCCCCGCCCCCGGGAAGGATCCCGAGGAAGAAGCCCATGACCGAACCCCTCATGATGGGGCCGATCGATTCAGCCCAATCCTTCCGGGTCGGCAGCAAGCCCTTGATCTTGCTCTTGAAGACATCCCTGATTTCCGGACGCTCCAGATTGACAAACACCTCGGTCACGCCAAACAATCCCATGGCAACGGGGACCAACCCGACGCCATCCATAAGAGTCAGGGTGCCGTAGGTGAAACGCTGAACCCCGTAGATCGTGTCGATGCC
>JADGQN010000409.1 GCA_017881765.1 Syntrophobacterales bacterium
TTCTTGCGATTGCCAGTGATAGTCGTGATGCAAACCGCCTAATCCAGGGCGACAGACGAGTTCCCCTATCAGTGGCTTACCTGTCCTGGCCGAAAAACCCCATCCATTCTTGAAAGGTGACTCTGCCGACCGTTGTGTGGTAGTATCATGGCCTGCAATCCCGACACGAAAGGCAGGCATGAGTCTATCACCCTTTCCCTTTGTGCGACAGAATATAGATACCCTGTGCCAGGCTGTTAAACGCCATCTTCGCCGGTGGACGAAACCCGATAGCCATGGTCTGGTCCTCAATACAGCCTTGGACCTGATTCGTAGCAAGCCCGAACTGGTATTGGAGAACATACTCCTCCGCCAGCAGCTTATCGTACTCGCACGACAAGTGAAACGACCAGCCCTATCCTGGCGCGACCGCTCGCTGTTCGTACTGCTGGCAAGCAAGTTGCCTACATGGAAGCAGGCACTCGTCATCGTACAGCCCGATACTGTGCTGCGCTGGCACCGCGACTTGTTCCGTTGGGTGTGGAGACGCAAGTCGAGGTCTCGGCGGCCTGGCAGACCACCCTTGGCCGACGAAGTCGTGGCACTCATCAAGCAGATGGCCAAAGAGAACCGCACCTGGGGGGCAGAACGCATGCGGGGAGAGCTGCTCAAGCTCGGACTGCGAGTCAGCAAGTGCTCCATCCAGAAGCACATCCAGGAGGTACGTGGGCCCCGTCCCCCAATGCAGACCTGGGCAACCTTCCTCCGCAACCATGCCAGGGAGATCTGGGCCTGTGATTTCCTTCAGACCTATGACGTCTTCTTCCGAAGCATATTCCTGTTCGTCATCATCGAGCTGGGCTCGCGACGCCTCGTTCACTTTGGCGTGACCAGGAACCCCACGGATCCCTGGATCGCTCAGCAGCTCCGGGAAGCAACGCCCTTCGGAGAGGGGCCACGCTATTTGATCGGTGACAATGACAGCAAGTATGGTTCCTTTTGGACTTTTCAAGTCGTATACTTTCCGCATTGGAGTAAATGCGAGTATGCTCCAGGATTTGAAATACAACAAACAAAGTGGCTATGGATCGAACAATATTACCTGGTATTGAGTTATTATGAAAATAGGACTTACAATTTGCCAGTTTTTCAACAAGAACTTTATGTACAGTTTTTTTTGATTTCCCCACCAGGTCAAATTTATCGTAAACATCTCCTGAAGAGAATTTTTTGCCGTTTATTGCCAGTACCACCCAGTAAAATGGCAGGTCGGGAAGTTTTGAAATTATTTCTCCTTTGCCTTCTATCAGGGCCGTCCCTCCCGATATACCACCAGAGGAAAGGCCTCGGTTCCCCGAGCATGATCGTAGCGGTATAAAAGGGATCGCACGGCGAGAGAGTGGCCAGGTCATAGGAGATCTCCCTTCCTCCTGCCCTGACGCCGTATGTGAGGTCGTAGCCACGAAAGAAGGGCGCGTCTTCTCCGCTCAGCAGATATTTCATGTACAAAGTCCAGCGGGCCACCCGGTGTTCGACGGGCAACGCATCCTGAGAATCGACATAGACTTCATTCGAGCGAAGGGCAATGTCGAAAACCATCCTGCCATCGGCCGGGAGGGCAATATCTTTTCCTACCAGATAGGTTCGATGATGGTTGTGCTGGGCCAGGATCACCGCCACGGGCCGCTCTTTCTCGTCAAGGACCACGTGGACAGCCACAAAGTTGTCCAGCTGGTGCCAGTCGTTGAGGTCGAAGCCGGCCAGTTTCAGGAACGTCTCAAAGCCCGTGGGTAACCGGGCGGGTAGCCCGCTCGTCGCAAAGACAACATTATACTTGAGAAAGGTAAAATTCCGGGAAACCTCGCCTCCACTCCCGTCCGGAAAGGTCACCTCCTCCCTGTAGACTCTGCCATAGACGGCGGGCTTGTGCTCCTTATTCGCGCCGTCTTCCTTTTTAGATCCCACCCGCCTCTGCAGCCCGGCCGCGCGAAACCGGTCCAGTTGCAGGTCGAGGTAGACCGAGGGATTGTGCTGGTTCGCCTTCAGTACCCCGGAGCTCACGCTTTCCACTATAACCGTGCGTTTCGGATACCGGCGAAGAACGGAATATGGCAGGTAATCCCGATAAAAGTCGATGGGATATTGACCGCCAGGCGGCAGAATAAGCCTTGGACTGTGCTTCCGGAGAAGCTCCTTGTCCACATCCCTCGTGAGTGGTGCCGGCCCTCCGTCACGGCAATGATCGGCATAGTATTCCTTAAATCCCGGGTAATCGGCAAACGTTCGATAGCCTTTGCTTTCGGTTCCGCACCCTGAAAGCGCAAAGCCGAGCACTATTGCAGCGACAACTATTTTCTTGCGAGATGCTTTGGGGTCTGCCAACTCCGCGGTCCTTTCCATTGTCGAAGGTGTTGGTTTATCGTAGGTTGCAGCGCCGACAATGTCAACGGAGGCGAGAGCCACCCCCACCCCGTCCCCTCCCCCCTCCGAGGGGGAGGGTTGGGTGAGGGGGTCAAGGCAACTTGGTATTAGACATGGGTTATAATGGTGTAGGGAGAGGAACGTGCGCCACGAATGGAAGAGCAGGCTTAAGCCGGTTTCACCTTATGATTTCGATTTGAGCGCTTCTATTTTTTTAGGCGGCGACAAACAGATCCGCCGTTACGAGAACGGCCGGTTCTGGCAGGTGATCAGATTAAGCAACAAGCTTGTACTGGCCAGTGTGCGGAGCGTTGGTACAGTTGACGCACCTGAACTTGCCCTCACCCTGGCATCGCCCCGCATCCTCAACGGAGATGAACAAGCGAAGCAGGCGCCTTCATGTACAGGCTCCTTAACCTCGGGCTCGACCTTAAGTCATTTTATAAGGGTGTGAAACGTGATGCTGTCTTACGGCGGTTGACCGAAAACTTGAAGGGGCTTCGCTTCATGACCACAGCATCGCTTTTTGAAGCGCTCGTTGACGCCATTTGTGAGCAGCAGATATCCCTTGCCGTTGCCCGGTCTATAGAAACCAGGATCATCAAGGCCTTTGGCGATACCTTGCGGATCGGCAGCGACGCGTATTATGCGTTTCCCACCCCGCATGAGGCATCAGCAGATTCCCACGAATTGCGCCGTGGGAATCTGCCTAGCGAGCACGGTGAGCGAGAGGGGGAGGCCGGGTACCCGCTTGCGGGTGGGGCTTTGCCGCGAGAGGGGGCGACGCGAGCCCCAGTAATAGCCGAGCTTCGTGCATGTGGAGTCAGCCAGAAGAAGGCCGAGTATGTGCGCGATATTTCACGCATGGTTGCCAGCGATCAACTCGACCTGGAAACATTTAGAGATTATAGGGATACAAGCGCCACCATCGAGGAGTTAAAGAAAATAAGAGGCATCGGGCTCTGGACCGCGGAGTATGTCCTGATCCGAAGAATGTCCCGGCTTGACGCCCTGCCGGCTGACGACCTCGGCATACGAAGAAGTATCTCCCACTACTACTTCCATGACAAAAAGATCACCGCCGAGCAGGCGCGCCGGCTGGTCGAGAACTGGGGACGATGGAGAGGACTGGCAAGCTTCTACCTCTTGAGCGCCATGCGTCTGGGCATCGAAGCGTAAGAACGGTTGACTGGTTGATTCGTTGATACGTTGATATGTGGAAGGAAGAAGAGGAAAAACCCACGTGGAGTGGTCGTTTTCTTTGCACGCATCAACCTATAATCGGTCAACGCATCAACGCCTTCTTTCACTTAGCCTCTGCGGACTCGAACGACCCCGGAGGGCGAGTGGGCGTGAGACAAAGTCTTATTCTTGGCTGCGGCCTGATTGCTTGACACATCTTCGGATTGTGATTATCTGCTTAACTAGAAATACAGAAACGAGCAACCACTCGACTGTCTTTGTTGATGTGCATAACGGCGTGTGATATAGTTTTGGTTCGTACGCGAGTACGGCGGTGACAACGGTGAGCTTAGATCGTGACTATGGCCGCCTTTCTCAGTTTCTTAAGCGTTTATCTCTTCGCCATCAGCTTCTTACCATCATTGAATTCTTGATCTTGTTTGGCTCGGGAACCATTCTGGCCTTGCTGGGAAGCCTCTTTGTCACCAAGTTCAAAGATGGATTTTCTTATCTCCCTCTCGTCTACTCTCTGGCCTCGATCCTCTTTCTGGTTTCCCTCGTCTGGCTCGGGGCACGACGTATTTTTCCGAAGCTCGCCATCGAGCGGGTCGCGCGAGATCTGGAACAAAAATTTCCCAATCTTAGAGACGATGTCACCAACTCCATTCTCCTTGTTGATGAGATGAAGGCAGGCAATGCCGTCGGCCGGATCTCAAAAGCCCTGGTTATGGCCCAGCTCAACAGGACCGTGGGAAAAATCGATGCGATCAAGCCGTCGGAAGTGGT
>JADGQN010000086.1 GCA_017881765.1 Syntrophobacterales bacterium
GCCCCCGCGTAATCTCCTTGCTTCAGGAACTCCAGATCAGCCGTAAGCGGGTTGAAGTGGTAGATGCCAGGGTCGAGCCCCTCGACCGCCCGGACAAACAGGTATGTTTCTACCGGATAAAGCCCTCCAGCGGAGGGTGCCGTCCTGAAATAGGTATCGCCGTGTCGTGCGGTCAATCCCTGTGTTGCCCAAAGCAGCGCGGAGAGAAGCCCCTGTGAAAGCGACTGTTCCGGTTTATAGGCCCTCCTCGATCTTCTCCTCTGCAGGATCTGCCAGAGGTTTGCCTCTCCGGCAATTTCAGGCCGGGGCAGACTAATTCTCGCCAATGGCGCGTCGTAATGCTTGTAGGTGGGGGGAAACCTGCTCCAGTCGAGCGTGTGGCCCCGCAACCTTTCCGGCGTATACTTGGTTTCGTCCTGGAAGGAAGCCCCTATACCTCTCTCTACTAACTTTTCCCTCTGGTTGCTCATCATCCTCCTCCCTTAAGGTTCCATGCTGCGTGTTCAACGCGTGCGGACTATCGGCCTCTCATACCAGGTTGCATTCAAAAATACGACCCAGCCTTCGGCCGGGTACCCCGGGCGACCAGGAGGATAGCGACGGAGGCGCACTATTAGTACGTCGGAGTCGCGCCTCCGCAGGCAACGAAGCTATATGAATGAAGGCAACCTGGTATCATACAGCCTATCTTCCTAACTACAATATACGACAGGTGCGCCGGCGTGGTTTTCACCTTAATAGGTCTTTCCCTTTATAATAGAGCGAATCCGGCGACTTTTGCAGGCGGAGAATTATTTTGTTCAGAATTTTCTAAAGCGACCGATAATACTATTTGACGCTGGCAGGCGGTCTACCCAAGGGATATAAGGATCGAGCCTCGAAACAGTGTCACGTGTGGGTTAGCACATGGATTTGGTTTTGAACGCTGTGAGTGTAAGGTTTAAAAAAGGGCACGTGGGGCCCGTGTATGGAGGTCAGCTATGAAATGTCCGTTCACCCCAGGTGAATGTCTCGGCCGGGAATGTCCCGGATGGAGCCTGGGAAGGTGCTTTCTCGAGATATTCCTCCAAAAAATGGACAACATATCTCTGAAACTTGATACGCTCTGTAACCTTACGTCCCTGACAGCGTCATCGCAGGCCGGCGGCGGCAAACCGAAGCATGCGGAACCATTCAGGCCCGCGGACCTCGACCTGGAGGAGGAGATCGGCCAGGCTAAAGAGCAGGGCATAAAGCAGGACATAAGGCAAGACATAGAGCAGCAACCAAAAGAGGCCGGCAGCCAACCGACATTCTGGAACGTCCCATCAGTCCCCCTTAAGCACGAAAGGCGCGACACGCCCCTCCGTGAAGAGACTTTGCCGCGCACATCCTCCGAATCTCTCCACCAGTACGAAAAGAGGGCAGAGAGCTATTCTCACGATCGCAGCAAGGAACACGCAAAGGAACCGGATGGACAGCCGGTGCACAAAGAGGTCACGCTCGGCAACCCGCCCGGCGACATCCTTGAGGGAATGCATCAAACCCGAGGAAGAGATCAGGCTATCATCGCTGACACAGATCTACTTCCCGTATTTCCAGCAAAGGTCTCCGAAATCATGTTCCTTGACGAGACCGAGGCGCATGCCAATGACCCATTGGGCGCTGCACAGAGTATCGAGCCGCAGGAGTTGACCCTTGAGCTCACAGCTGTCGAAGAGTACGCAACAACCGAGATAACCGACGGCCTGGCCGTTAGTGAACGGGTTTTGTTGATGGCCCAACCAACCAACGGGGCAGGTACAATCGACATCACCTATGATGGGATAGCCCCTGACCTGCACGAAGACTTGCCACCCGCAGAGGCGAACGAAGCACCGACGCAGCCCACGTCGGACTCGATTGTTAAGGATATTGTGGCTCCTCATCAGGAACCGGCTATCTCCGCACCAGAACCGCCTGCAGAGACGGCGGATGCGCAACCGTCCGAGGAAGCACTCTCGGTTGAGAGAGTGATCGACGATATCACGAGTGTTGAAGAACCTGCCAGGACTGAGGCTGGGCGCCCCGTTCCGGTCGAAGAGCCGCAAGTTCCTCCGCTCACGGCCACTGCAACGGAGCAAGCAACGACACAGCCCGAGACCATTGCAGCGGAAGAAGTAGCCGCCCGCCCGCCCGAAACTATAGCCGCGCCACCATCCCTTGAGGAGGCAGACGCAGTTGCCGAAGAGCATGGCGTCGTCGTACTGGAAGCGACACCAGTCAATGATGTACTGGCCGGGAAGCCCGCAATAGATCCCGATGGGCAAGCCCGTGAAAACCTGTCCACCGGACACGCGGAAGAACAGCCCGAAGCCGAGTCATCATCTGCAGTCGACGCTACCGGGTTTGAGACTTTACCAGCCGAACAAGACATCGAGGTCTCCGTAGAGGAGATTCAAGAGTCTGAAGAAGAAGCCGTGCCCTCCACAGACCCATTACCCTGGGAGCCGATAGGTCTGGTTGAAGCCAAAGGGAATACAGTTCTGGGTATAGACTTTGGTGCGGCCCTGAGTAAGGTTGCCCTGAAGACAGATGAGACTACTCCTGCCACGGCGGTTCCCCTGGCTCTGATAGCCTACGAAATCCTGCACAAAGCCGACCTCGTACAGCACTTCGAAAGTCGAAACGAGTATGCCGAAGAATCACTCGTCTATTTTGATCAAAACGAGTTCGTCTTCTGCGGATTGCTCGCAAAAAAACTCTCACTCGAGGCTGCGGAGGCAGGACAAAACAGGCCCGCCATCCAGAACCTCAAGACGTTCCTCGTCCGTGGGGGGGCGAATCTGCAGATACACAGCGATTTCTTTCCCGCATCAGAAAGCCTGGATTCCCAGAGCGTTCTCGCGATCTACCTCGCCTATCTGCTGCGTCTGACCCGTCATTACCTCAGCAATCGAATAGGAAAAACCGCGGTTGACCTCGATACAATGGTTCGGAACTTCTCTATACCCACGTGGATAGAAGAGCGATACCGCGAAGATGTTAAACGCCTGTTCCGGGGTGCTGCCGCATATGCTTTCTGCCTGGAGCGATGGCTGAAAGACGACCTCATAAAAGGTGCGCGGCTGCCCGACGTCCGCAAGGCCCTGCAGGAAGCCCGCGAGCATAGGGGTAAAATAGAAGAGGCCCTCGTAGGCTCAATAGTAACCGAGTCGACGGCGGCAGGACGCACACGTTTGCTCAGTCTGGGTAATCAGAAGGGACGGCCAATGACAATACTGGCTGTCAATGTTGGAGCAGGCTTCACCGACTTTGCGCTCTTTACCGTAGCGCAACCCGAAGGGCAGGACGCCAATATTGAGGCCCATGTAGCATACAGGGGAGGAGTCGGTACAGGACTCGGTGTGTGGGACAATGCCCTGAAAACCCTTCTCTTCAATCGTGTCAGAGAGGTCCCCGCAGCCCGCAAGAAGGTAAATGAGTTCAGACTTTTCAAAGCCAGGCTGGAGCTGCAGGCGAGAGAAATAAAAGAGGCTCTCATGACCGCGGAGGGAACTCTTTCAATAGATGTTTCTCCCGTCCTCCCGGAGCCGGTATCCATTGAGAAATCCGAACTGGAAGGCTCTCTTCCGGTCAAGGCGGCGCTGTTCGGTATCAGGGATGGTCTCCGAGTCTTTATAAAGGAGGCGATCAAAGCTATAGGGATGCACCGCTTTGACCCTGGCTTCACCGAAATAATCGTGACAGGAGGCGGGGCCTTCCTGCCGTCTGTTGTCGATTGTATCCGCGAAGCCGTGGCAACTCTCGGCCCTGCCTATCCGGCTAAGGTAAGAGCTGACTTTGTTTCACCGCTGTACACGTCAATCCCTAACATCGCCAGCCTTTATCCCCTGCTTGCCGTCTCTTTGGGTGCTACCGAGAAGGAATACTCCGACGAGCACGCAACCACCACCCAGGATGCTTCCGCTGCCGCGTCGGCCGGAGGACCAACATCAGCCCCACGCGCAAGGCCCACGCCTCAAGTTAAGATGTCTGCAAAAGCGATAAACAGGTTCCGGCTGTCATAACCGCTGACAAGGTACAGGAAAAGAACAAGAGCTGAGGTCGAGAAAAGGAGAGAGGGTGTCAAAGTTTACACGGTACCGGCGGTTTGTTGACATGGCGGGTGACACCGATTACTGATGACTTGGTTCCTCTAGTTTCTTTGGTTTCTTTGGTTAAGCCAGAAAAACCAAATAGACCAGTTTCTTGCGGAATTAGCCTTCCAGAGTGATCGGCCTGAACTCCTCCAGTATGCCGACCAAACTTACATATTTTCTTTCCTCTTTTGACATCTGATTGACATAGCGCTCCAGTCTATTCTTCTTGCCCAGGCTGTCCAGCTGAAGCAATATCTTGCTCACCACCCGGTCATTCTGCTGGTCTTCTCTCAGGGTAACACCTAGTAATTCCACTCCGACCTGCTCTAAAGATTTCATGTCCGGATTCTTCTGCTTGGCCCTTTTCCATTCCTGCACTTTCTGTTTGAGAAAGGGTTTGAGATCGATCTTGTCCATTTTAGGGCCCCCTTCGGCCACCCGGCCGACTTCATAACTCGACAGGCATCAACGGGTACCCCGCTTGCGGAACCCATCCACTTCACGGGTCACTCTGCCGCCGGCCAAAACGTTTTGTGATTCCGGCAGCTATGTCAAAATATCCGCTATCGTAATTACGTGTTGATGAAACGGCTTTGCGGCTCAGTACGTCTGATGAAAGAAATTGCAATTAGCGTACCTAGTGACTATGTGATTAATGGTGTCAACAAACCGATAATGGGCCTGCCGCCTACCATATGTCAAAGATTTGTCGCCGTGCGGTATACTGTATATATTGACAAGCAAAAAGGAGCAGACTAGAATGTGCATTAGTGAAATGACGCGTGTTTGTGTCTTGCAACACGACTAAAAGGGAGGATGTAGCGTAACATGGCTGATCTCAAGCGGATGTTCGATCCGAGAACGGTTGCCCTCATCGGCGCCAGCGAGAAAGAGCGATCGGCGGGCCGGATCTTACTCCAAAACCTGATGCTGACCAATGGAAAGGAGCGGGAGATCTTTCCCGTTAATCCTAACAGGAAGGCCATTCTCAATCTCGAATGTTTCCCCAACGTCTCTGCGATACCAAGGCCCATCGACCTTGCCGTAATCGTCTCTCCCGCGGCCACGGTGCCGGCTGTGCTGGAGGAGTGTGGAAACGTAGGAGTGGGAGGCGTGCTGATTGTCTCGGGAGGATTCGGCGACGCCGGGCCGGAGGGAGAAAAGCTTGAAAAAGAGGTGACTGAGATCGGCAAGCGGCATGCACTCCGCATCCTGGGGCCCAACAGTCTAGGCCTGGTGCGGCCGCACATAGGCTTGAATGCCACACCTCTGAAGACCAACCCGGATAAGGGCAACATCGCCTTCATTTCCCACAGCGGCGCCTTTGGCAGAGCCCTGCTTGACTGGGGCATGGACGCGCACATAAGCTTCAGCATGTTTGCGTCGCTGGGCTCCATGATTGACATCGATTTCGGCGACCTTATCGATTTTCTCGGTTACGATCCTCATACGCGCAGCATCATGTTGTACATCGAGGAGGAGATCGGTAATGTCAAGAAATTCGTCAGCGCGGCCAGGGGCTTTGCGCGCAATAAACCGATCGTCGTCCTCAAACCGCCGCGTCCCAACGGCAGGATGGGCCAGGCACTCTCGCACACGGGGCAAATGGCCACGCACGAGAGGGTCTACGATGCCGTGTTCAAAAGGGTTGGTGTGGTAAGGGTCAAGTCGGCCGCTGACCTTTTTAACGCGGCGGGGGTCCTCGATGCGAGGCACCTGCCCAAAGGGCCGAGGCTCATGATCATCACCAATGCAGTCGGTGTCGGCGTGATGGCGACCAATGCGTTGAATGAAATAGGCGGGAGGCTGGCCAAATGTTCCGAGGAGAACGAGGCGAAATTCAAGGCCACTTTGCCTCCGTACTGGAAGCCTACGAATCCCATCGATATTTTGAGGGACGCGGATGTTGAGAGATATGAGCGCGTCCTCAGGATATGCCTTGCGGACTCCGACATAGACGGAGTTCTGGTGATTTTCACGGCTCAGGGCACAACCGAGCCGGATGAACTCGCCCGTGCCGTTGTGCGGCTTGCCCAGGAAGCCTGGAAGCCGGTAATCACCACGTGGATGGGGGGCGGAGATGTGCAGGAGGCACGAAGGATTTTCCATGAGAACAACATCCCAACCTATGCCACGCCGGAAGAGGCGGTGAGAACCTATTTTTACATGTACAGCTACGAGCGGAACCTGGAAGTTATGCACGAAACCCCTTCTGACCTCCGCGTTAATCAGTCGCCCCCGAAAAACAACCTGAAAACACTCATCCGGAAGACTGCGGCAAGCGGCAGGATCGTCCTCACCGAAGAAGAATCAAAACGGTTTCTCATCAATTACGGCATACCGACCGTCAAAACGTACCTGGCATCCTCGCCCGAGCAGGGAGTGGGAGCGGCAAGGACCTTAGGATATCCGTTGGTACTCAAGGTAGCCTCACCGGATATCACCTACAAGAGCGACGTAGGAGGGGTGATAACGGGCATAACCTCAGAGGAAGAACTGCGGGCTGAATATGACCGGCTGCTGAAACGGGTCACGGAGAGTTGCCCGGAAGCAAAGATAACCGGCATCACCGTTCAGAAGATGATTGAGAAGATAGACTACGAGGTGATCCTGGGAGCTAAGAAAGATGAGGATTTCGGATCGGTCATCATGTTTGGTATGGGCGGCACGAGCGTCCAGATCTTTCAGGACTTCGCGGTGGGATTGCCTCCTCTGAATCAGACCCTGGCGCGCAGGCTCATAGAGGAAACAAAAGCTTACCGCCTGCTTAAGGGCTATCGTGGGAAGCAGCCGGCCGATCTTGCCAAGCTGGAACAGATTATCGTGAACTTCTCTAACCTCATCATAGACTTCCCCGAAATAGCAGAGGTCGATATAAATCCCATCGCAATCACGGACGGGACAGCGTACGCTCTTGATGCGCGAATCGTCATCGATAAGAACTGCATCGAGTACACATCTGCCTATCCCCACCTGATCATTACGCCGTATCCCACGAAATATATCATGACCTGGCGCATGACGGACGGGACCGAGGTGCTTTTGCGGCCCATAAGGCCGGAAGATGAACCCATGGAACATGAGATGCTTTCGACACTCTCAGAGAAAACCTTGCGGGAGCGGTTCTTCCAGGCCATAAAACATATCACGCACGAGATGCACATTCGCTTCTGCAACATAGATTACGACCGGGAGATGGCTATCGTCGCGGAACTGCGTGAAGGCGAAAAGAAAAGAATCATCGGCATCGGACGATTGATTATCGAACCTGATGGTAAAACCGCTGAGTTTGCGGTTGTCGTACATGACGACTTCCACGGCAAGGGCCTCGGGTACAAGCTCGTTGACATGATGATCGGCATAGCGCAGGAGAAGGCATTGGAAGAGGTTTATGCCCTGGTGCAGTCGGACAATACAAGGATGCTCAGTGTCTGCAGGAAACTGGGGTGCGCCGTTGAGCAGCTGCCGGATAAACTGAGCCGGGTGAGTCTGCAGATGCATTGATACCTGCATGATCTATCATCCGCGGCTATTCCGGCTCTTCCCGCTTGTCAGTATATCGACAGGATAGAATTTTTTCACACACTCGGGACACAAGCCATGCGTGAATTCGGCCTCACTGTGCTCCCGAATGTAGATTTCCAACTGGTTCCAGTATCCCTGATCGTCACGGATTTTCTTGCAGGAGGTACAGATGGGCAGCAGGCCCCTCAAGACCTTGGCGTGCCTTGGCTGGCCCGGAAGCTCCTTCACAAAGTCAAACTCGCTCTTTACGATCCTCAGCCGGCTTGCTTCGCTATCTTCCAGGTCGGCAACTCTCTGACGGAGCTCAAAGAGCTCATCAATCAGCTGCTCCTTTGACTTCTCTTCATCTCTCATCATCCTCTTCCTTTGAATTCCCTTAGTAAAACGGAAATATCGGCACTATCAAGCTTCAGCGGACTGGCAATTTCTGGGGCTCGCGTCGCCCCCTCCTGCGGCAAAGCCCCACCCGCAAGCGGGTACCCGGCCTCCCCCTCTCGCTCGCCGTGCTCGCTGGATAGATTCCTTACGGGCGAGGGTGAATCCATGCGCTGTTTGCGCGAACGCCTATTGGTGGTACCACGGGCTTGCCCGTAAGAATCTATCCAGACCTATGTCAGTCCGCCTCCACTACGGTAAACAGAGGTTCGGCAATCGATTCGCTGCGGCATAGAGGGCATCTGCTCGGCCTTTTAAGCCTGTCCCTCTTTCGGAAGGTGAAGCCGCACTTCTCACACGTGGCTGGCTCAACTACGAGGCGATACACCCCTGTGTGCATGGTTTTCCTGATATGTTCAAGGTGATCGTAGATCTCTCTTTCCGGGATCCTGAGCTCTGCTGACATCTGTCGAGCCGTACCGGGATGCGCCAGCAAAACGGAGATGATCCTGTGGCGGATGGTGTCAATTCTCTCGACCGGCACAGATGGCTCTTTGACTTTATCCTTCATCCGGAGCGCACCTTTTGGGAAAGAGTTTATCATAAGATATATTTCACCTGAATCACACCGCTGACTCACCCTATAGGAAGAATTGTGCCACAATTGGATGATTTCCTTCTTGCGCGACGCATTCGGGAGTGCTTATCTTACTCTATGAGGATAAGCCAAGCCTAAAAAAATTTGGACCAAGGGAGGGAACCTATGGGTCAGGTCGCATGGATAACTGATATGAACGATGCTCTCAACAAAGCAAAGGCAGCGAACAAACCGATACTACTCGACTTTTTCAACCCCGGCTGAATTGGCTGCCAGCAAATGGATGCGGTCACGTATCCTGACGATCTGGTAGCCCGGTTCATAAACGCCAATCTAATACCACTACGTGTCAAATCTGACAGCATGCCCTTGTCCAAAGATTTTAATATCACCTGGACACCGACCCTGATCACGCTCGACCAGGACGGAAAGGAACATTACCGCACCGTAGGCTTTCTAGCCCCAACAGAACTCATCCCATCTCTTCTTCTGGGAATTTCGAAGGTCTACTTCGAAACGGCTAAGTTCGATACATCTCTTGAGGCCCTCGAAAGACTTATTTCGGAGTATCCGAAAAGCAAAGCGGCTCCCGAGGCGGTCTTTCTGCGCGGCGTCGCCGGATACAAGAGCACGCATGATGGCAAGCACCTCAAGGCCGCATACGAAAAGCTGCAGGCAGAGTATCCCGGCACTGAATGGGCCGACAGGGCACAGCCGTACAGGCTGCTCAAGTAGCCACGACCGGCCACACC
This sequence comes from Syntrophobacterales bacterium, assembly GCA_017881765.1. Taxonomy (GTDB): domain Bacteria; phylum Desulfobacterota; class Syntrophorhabdia; order Syntrophorhabdales; family WCHB1-27; genus JADGQN01. The sequence continues at coordinate 9,351 of JADGQN010000086.1, forward strand.
CGTCCGTTACGGACACAGACTCGCCAAGTTGAAAGTGAGGATAGGGCCAGCGCATCACTCTGCCGGCTTTCATGAAATAATTCTATTTGTGTAAGGCAAATCGGTCATGTATAATCGTAACCACCTGATTCGTAAACAGGATTCTTACTTATTACAAGGAGGATGAGCAGATGGAGGACAAAGAAAAACTCGAGACATCAGAGCAAGAAGAAGAGGGCAACACCAAGCGCGATTTTCTCAAGATGCTGGGGGCAGGACTCGGCATTGCCGGTATCGGCTCTCTGGTAGGGGCCCCAGCCATGGCCCAGACGGAGAAGGCGGGCAAGTACGTGATTGTAATCACCCATGGGGGCGATGACCCCAACCGGGCAATTTTCGGCCTTCTCATGGCACAGACGGTCGCGGATAAAGGCTGGGGAAAAGTCCACGTCTGGATGACTCTGGGCGGCGCTGATCTTGCGAACAAGAAACGGGTCGAGATAATCGATTCCCCCATTTACAAGAACTTTGGTACTGCAGCCGCCATCATGAAGAAGATCAAAGACAAGGGTGGGTGGTTCGGTTGCTGTCCCCCCTGCGCCGAGTACTTTGGTTCCACCGGAAGTGACAAGATCGACTATGTCGAAATGGCAGGCGGTGACTGGCTTATGAAAAACATCCAGGACGCCTGGGTAGTCTGGATCTGAAAGGCAGTAAGGAGTAAGCAGTTAACGGCAAGAGAACAGGCCCTCCGTGTGGCGCGTAGTTCTCCGCTTACTGCTTACTCCTTACTGCTTACTATTCACCGTTCACCGCAAGATTGGACATTCGGGCGCTTGGTCCGTATAATAATAGGCTCATGAACAGCTTCGACTTAGCCATCGTTGATGTTGAAACCACAGGGACGAGCCCCGGCTATGATCGCGTCATAGAGGTCGGGGTGCTGAAGATAAAGGAAGGAAAGGTCGTCGAGACTTACTCGACGCTCGTTGACCCGGAGAGAAGCATCCCTTTTCACATAGAGAACTTGACCGGCATCACCAGCAAGGATCTTTCCAATGCCCCGACGTTCGGCGATATCAAGGACCAACTCATGCAGGTTCTCGAGGGCTGTGTCTTCGTGGCCCATAACGCCCGCTTCGATTACGGATTCTTGAGAAGCGAATTCGGGCGAGAGGGAATCGATTTCTCCGCGAGGTGCCTCTGCACGGCACGCTTGTCACGCAAGCTCTTCCCGCATGAGCGAAGACACGGCCTTGACAGCATCATCCAGAGGTATGGGATAGTTTGCCAGAACAGGCACCGGGCGCTGGACGACGCGCAAGTGCTTTGGGAGTTCCTCGATCTTCTTAAGGACCGCGTGGACGCCTCCCGCTTAATGGCTGCCGTGCAGGAACTGCTCAAGACTTCAGCCCTTCCTCCCCACATTGACCAGTCGATGATAAAGTCCCTGCCTGATTCCGCCGGCGTGTATATATTCTACAGTGGCGATGGCAGCCCGCTCCACGTGGGCGAGAGCGCAAACATCCGCAACGATGTTCTTTCACATTTCTCCAACGTCTACAAATCGAGTAAAGAGATGGCGTTGTGCCAGCAGGTCAGGGACATCAAGGCGATCAAGACCGCGGGAGAGTTAGGCGCACTGCTGCTTAAATCCCACCTTATACGAGAGCTATACCCCATATACAACCGCCGGTCCCTCGCCTCCAGAAAACTTCTGGTAGCGAAAAGAGTCCTCACCGACAATGGCTATTTCAGCGCTGCGATCGATTCTCTCAATGTCCTCCCTCCATCCGATTTGCCCGACATCCTGGGAATTTTCAGGACGAAAAGAAAAGCCAAAGAGTTTCTTCTAACTCACGCCAGGGAGCACGGGCTGTGTCCCAAGGTCATGGGGCTCGAAAACGGCAATGGCCCCTGCTCTTTTACAGAGCCCGATATATGTCACGGAGCCTGTGCCGGCGAGGAATCTCAGCGCTCGTATAATGACAGGTTCATGAGAGCATTTGCGGCGAGCGGCATCAAGGCGTGGCCGTTTTCAGGTCCGATCCTCATTGAGGAGAAGAACGGCTCTGTTGAAGGAGAAGCCTTTTTGATCGATCAGTGGTGCATCGTGGGCTCATTCAGGTTCGACGATACGGCGACAGAAAGATTCGTGCCCGCGAACTATGTTTTTGATTACGACAGTTACAAGATACTGACACAGTTCCTTCTCGACCCAAGGAAGCACGCGAGGTTGAGACCCATCACCTACGACGAGTTTCACAGCCTCCTCGAAAAGTTTAACGCGGCCTAATCTCCTGCCTCGAAGACCCTTATATACACGCAATAGCAGGACGGACTGACAGCACATCTCTTTTGTGCTATAGTAAATTCAATCTTACCCTTGGCGACACCCGGCAAAACGGCGCGCTGGTAGAGGCTATACGGCCTGAAGGAGGTAAGCATCATGAAGCTGAAGTGGTACGGTCACTCCGCGTTTAAACTGACGACGGATAAAGGCGTGCGGATTATTATCGACCCTTACGAATCAGGCTTTGGCAATGGTGGGTTGGCGTACGGAAAAATCACCGATGAGGCTGATCTCGTGCTCACGAGTCACGATCACGGGGATCACAGCTATGTCCGGGATATCAAGGGGAAGTTTACCCGGATCGAAAAAGAAGGCTCTCATGCTGTCGCCGGCGTTAAGGTCACGGCAATCCCCTGCTTTCATGATCCCTCACAAGGTAAGGACAGGGGCAAAAATTTGATTTTCGTGATTGAGGCTGACGGCTTGAAAGTGGCCCATGTCGGCGACCTGGGCCACGCTCTGAGTCTCGATATCCTTCAAAAACTGGGCTCAGTCGACGTACTGCTCTTGCCGGTTGGCGGTTTCTATACGATAGATGCCAAGGGGGCTACCGAGGTAATGAACGCCGTGAAACCGAGAATCACGATACCCATGCATTACAAAACGGAGAAGTGCGCATTCCCCATCGCTGGGGTCGACGAGTTTACAAAGGGAAAGAAGGGCGTCAGGGTGGTGAACGCGTCCGAACTGGACGTGGGCAAAGAAAGTCTGTCAAAAGATGCGGAAATCGTAGTCTTGAAATATGCCTTGTGAGCCATGGCTGATATCCTGAAACCTCTCTTCTCCAGGCAGGAGATAAGGAAGGTCGTCAAGAGGATCGGAGCAGCGATTTCACGCGATTATCGGGGCGAGGAAGTGGTTTGCGTCTGCATCCTGAAGGGCTCCTTTATCTTTACATCGGACCTGGTAAGGGAGATAAAGCTCCCGACAACGGTCGATTTCATACGTGTTTCATCCTATGGCACGGGCATGTCATCCAAGGGCGAGGTAACCATCACCAAAGATCTGGAAATGGATATCAGCGGGAAAAATGTGCTCGTCATAGAAGACATCGTTGATTCAGGCTTGACACTCAAGTGGATACGGGACTCATTGCTGGCCAGAAACCCGAAAAGCTTGAAGATAGTCTGCCTCCTGGACAAAAAGGCACGGAGGAAGGTTGATGTTCCGTGCGACTACGTCGGTCTCACCATTGAAGATGGCTTCATCGTGGGCTACGGAATCGATTACGCGGAACAATACCGCAACCTGCCGGAGATACTAGTGGTGGAGAAGGGCTGAAGGCGGCACGAGGTTGCTGATGGAATTCATTGACCGCTGGAAAGAAGGCGCACGCGAGCTTAGAAAAGATATCTACACCCTGTACTATGCGTACAAAGACCCGAGGGTTCCCTGGTACGCCAAGGTGCTGGCCGCTGGTGTCGTGGCATATGCGGCAAGCCCCATAGATCTTATTCCTGATTTCATCCCGGTCATCGGTTACCTGGACGACCTTGTTATCGTGCCTGTCGGCATCGTAATTGCGCTGAAGACCGTTCCAAAGCATGTTCTGGAGGAATGCCGTGCAAAAGCCGAAGCGGCAAATGCTCAAGGAAAACTGCGCAACTGGTATTCCGCCTTCATTATCATCGTAATCTGGTTTTTTGTCGTAATTTTTATCGCCCGCGCGCTTATTCACCCGGCCTGACGGCTATTGACCGCTCTGCCGGAAAGACTGTTCCAGAGCCGTCCCGGGGGCGTGCCTTGAAATGAAACCCGACTTATTTTAAGCTATCTAGATTGTTATCAAGGAGGGTCAGGTGGACATTCAGATTGGGCAGGCTTC